>CAZCVB010000288.1:0-3070 GCA_964501805.1 uncultured Desulfobacteraceae bacterium
GGACAATAAACGCGCCGACGGTTTCCCGAAGAGGGGTGCCGGGATTGTTGGAAAGGATGTTTCCGGATGGAGATTTCTCAGACACCGGACGGCGGATGGGGGGACCGCGGCGGCCATGACGCAGCAACGGATACCGGCGGGACCTCCCCGCCGGGTCCCTGGCCGGAAAAATCCGATTTCATCCCGCAGGGATACCCGTTTTCAAGGATGAAACGGATCAGTTCAAAGGAGACCTCGTCCACCACCTGGTCCCGCCATCCCAGCCGGGCCAGTTCCCGGACCGCGGCCGGACGGGTGAGATCGCCGCCGCGGTCGCGGATGATATTCGAGACGTCCCGGATGAGCCTGTGGATTTCAACGGGCAGAAGGCCCCTCGCCGACAGCCGTCCGCGCAGGGTATGGCAGATGGCGTCGGTTTCCTTTCTCTCGATCTGCATGGCCGCCTCCCTGGATCCCGTTCCGGTTCCTCGCCCCGAAGCCGGGTCCTCTCGCCGCTGCCTGTGGAGGGTCATATCGCCTTGCCAGCCGGTGAATATGGCGGGATCTCAATAGCACAGCCGCCTTTCAGGCGCCAGTTGACAGGCATGGTCACCCGTGAACAGGATCCGCCACGGCGGCGCCGCGTCCAGGTCCCCCAGGTGTTCCCGGAAGGTCTCCCTTCCAAAGGGATGGACCCGCTTGAGGCTGCTGGTGTGTACAAAGACCCGGCATACACGCCCGGCCCGTTTTTTCAACACGTTGAGAAGCTCCCACGCCGAATCCCCGTCGAATTCGCCCACGAGTTTCAGGTGGAGGCTGTCGCTGTTTTCATGCACGGTGATTCTGAAATTGGAGGCCATCTCGAAACCCTCCCTCGGAAACGCCGACATCCGGGTCCCGTGCCGCACCGGCCGGTCCGGCTAAAAAACGATCTCCCGGCGCGGCGGTCCGGTCCGAAAACTCCCCCCCATCGCGGCCGCGGGAAACGGAACCGTCGACTCGAGCGCCATGCGGACCTTCCGTTTGAGTTCCCCCAGGTCCGACCCCTTTACCACGCAGTAGTCCGCGGCCACGGACCGCTCGTCGCGCGAAAACACGGGGTACGCCGTACACAGCACCACGGGCAGGTCATACCAGCGGTTCCGGATCTCCTGAAGGATATCGAGGCCGCTCGACCCGCCCAGCCGGATGTCGAGCACCACCACGTCGGGACGCGCTTTCGCGATCAGGCCGAGGACTTCCGAACCGTCCCCCGTGCTGATGACATCGTATCCCGCTTCGGTAAATTCGCAGGAATAGAGCAGGCGGATCGCCCGTTCATCGTCCACCACCAGGATCCTGTTCATGGGACCTCCCTTCCGGCGCCGTATCGCCGGGATGCTCCGGACGGACCGGGTTTCGAAGATCTTCCTTTGGCCCCGGGCCTCCGCCCGGAAGGCAGTAAGCCCGCCATGCGCAATCCGTGCGGGGACACTCGCCTTTTCCCCGCCTGAAACAATCCGGGTTGCCCTCCGCCCGCTGGAGACTCCTGATGAGGGCCGTGATATCCACCAGATCCCTGCTCATTTTCCCATCTCCCGGAGATCCCCGGCCGCTCCTGTGTTCCGCCGGGTATCCGGGCGCGTCTTCGAACCCCTGGTTCCCTGTACGCAGGTCACTTCCGGTATGCCTCCATCTCCCCGGTTCACCCGGCGCCGCGGTGCCGGACGCCGGCCGGTGTCCCCGCCTCGACGGCCCGGCGGATCGCGGTCCTCAGTTCGGTCAGGTCGAACGACTTGATCACGTAGGCATGCGCCGTGGCGGCCCTGGGATCGTATTTGTAGGTATCATAGGCGCTGCAGAGGATGACCGGAAGGTCATGGCAGCTCTGCCGAAGCTCCTCCAGCAGTTCAAGCCCGTCATAATCCACCAGCCGGATGTCCAGGACCAGGACTTCCGGTTGCAGGTGCCGGATATGGTCCATGAGCCTTTCGCCGGTCCCTACCGTGGAGACCACATGCCCGTCCTCGGAGAGCCCCTCGCTGTAGTATCGGCGGATATGGTCCTCGTCATCCACCAGGAGCACTCTTGCCATGGGACCGATCCTCCGTTGGCGTCAGGCCGATCCTTTCTCCGTTTCTCACGGCCTTCCCGTGGTTCGTTGAGATCAAGATAATCCCGCCGGACGGCGGTGTCCATGGAAGGACCTCTTCATTTATTCGGGAAAAGGGAACAAAAGGACGGGAGGTTCTCCCGGACCGGAAGGCGGACATCTCCGGGCCAGGAGGGGGAGATTATCAGGGCCCTGGATCAGCGTTTCAAATTTTCCTGTATACACCAATAATTTGGAGATAATAGCCGAAGCCGGGTCGGTTTAGATTATTTGTTCCGGTCTTGAAGAAAATCCCTACAAAGATCAGGGACTGGCGCGGCCAATTCTCGAAGACGTGTTTCGTCCAGCATAAATCCATAGCCATGCATTATCACCGCTTTTTCAATGTTCTTTCGCGCATCTTCTAAAAATGAGTCTTTACCGCTCATAAATATTAACCCCCTTGGCACGAATAATTGAAGCTATTGGAATGTCCTGCGACAGGTCTACAAGGTCAACGGGCTTAGGGAGAGCCATAAAGAGCCGTGCATAGAATTTGAAAAACAGCTCCGGTGGAATTCCTTCAACGGCCAAATCAATATCGTTCGCGACAGAATTATCTTCAAGCGATGATCCAAAAATCCATACTGCTTTCACATTAAACTCACGAGCACATTCCATGATAGTTTTTTTATATCAGGTGAAATCATGAATACAGGTCCTCCTTTAAAAAAGGCGATACCTACTCAGGTGTTTAGAATAAAACTCCCCCAATGACCACAAGCAAATATCTCTTCTTCAGGGCCTTTCGCAGCCGGTCTTTCAGCAACACCTCACGGAAGCTTTCCCGGCCCGTGAGATACGGCACATCAATGTCACCCTCGATGGATTCCATCCCATCCCCGTTAATTGCTCAACAAAGGGAATTTCCACATAGGTCTTTTCCTCGGGTGTCTGCGCCATACCCACCTGTTGTTACCCTCTTTTTTGCGCCAAATTGCCCCGGGACCACGGCCAAGG
>CAZCVB010000289.1:0-3054 GCA_964501805.1 uncultured Desulfobacteraceae bacterium
CCGGGCCCCGCCTCCCGAGGCGGCCTGGTAGGTCATGGAGGAGATCCATTCCACCCGTCCCGTGGCGAGAAGTCCGGAAAGGGCCATGAGCATCAGGCTGACCGTGCAGTTGCCGCCCACGAAAACCCGCGTGCCGCCCGCGAGCCCGGCATCGATCACGTCCCGGTTCACCGGATCCAGCACGATGATGCTTTCCTCGTTCATGCGGAGCGTGGACGCCGAATCGATCCAGAACCCCTTCCATCCCCTCTCCCGGATTTCGGGATAGACCTTCCCGGTATATCCTCCGCCCTGGCAGGTGACGACAATGTCCATCTGCGACAGGAGATCAATGTCAAAGGCGTCCTTCAGGGGAGGGATTTCCTGCCCGATATCCGGGCCCCGGCCCCCGATGTTGGACGTGGTGAAAAAGACGGGCTCGAACCCGCCGAAATCCTGCTCTTCCTTCATCCGGCCCATGAGGACGGATCCGACCATCCCCCGCCATCCCACAAAACCGATCTTCAGCATGATATTCTCCCTGTATGTTCTTCGGCCGTCCCGGAATGCGCCCGGGCGGACCGGCCCGTGAATCTGGAATCCAAGGACCCCGTTTCGGAAGGGTCAAAATAGACCGAAAGGACCGCGGCTTCAAGAAAAAAATCAGCGACCGATGATTCGCCCGAGGGCGATCGAGACCGATTCGTGGATGACCAGGTGGGCCCGGCCGTCCAGGTGGGTCGGATCCCGGTTGATGATCATGAGCCGCGCCCCCCTGTCAACGGCCCGTTCCGGGACGGAGGCCGCCGGGTAGACCACCAGGGAAGAGCCCAGGACCAGGCACAGGTCGCAGGCGTCCGCGTGCAGAAAGGCCTGCCGCATCTTGTCCTCGGGCATGGGCTGGCCGAACGAGATGGTGTCGGGTTTCAGTATCCCACCGCAGCGGTCGCACCGGGGATCCGCCAGGCCGGATTTCACCCGCTCGTGGATCTCGTCCCGGTCATGGGGCTCTCCGCACGCCAGGCAGGAGACCGAAAAGGCGGTGCCGTGGATTTCGATGATCCTGTCCGGCGAATTTCCCGCCCGGTGGTGGAGGTGATCGATGTTCTGGGTCACTACTGCCAGGAGCTTTCCCCGGTCCTCCAGCTCCTTTACGGCCAGGTGGGCCGCGTTGGGACGGGCGTCCTTCATGGTGTCGTAGAATTCCGTGCTCATCTTCCAGTATTTTTTCCGGGCCTCCGTGTCGGACAGGATCTTTTGAAAATAGAAATCCGCCGGGTCGTACCGGTCCCATATGCCCCCGGGACTGCGAAAATCGGGTATCCCGGATTCCGTGCTCAGCCCGGCCCCGGTGAAGACCAGGATCTTCCGGGCCTCCCGGACCATTTGCGCGCCTTTGGTGATCCATTCATCCATGGGGTGTTCCTTCCTGGAAACTTGTTTTCCCGGTTGACCGGGAGCGTTCCTGAAACTTTAGCGGAAAAGGATTTCAGGGTCAATCATCCCCGGCCCCGCGCGTTGACATCTCCGCGGTTTCCGTGCAGTATGGTGCAGGTGTGCCCGGGAGGAAGGATCCCCGGTCTCCGGGGATCTCGCTGTTTAACGCAATTTGGATAACCACGGCCATGGAAACGCTTGAATGTATCTACTGCGGCGGTCCCGCAGAGCTTACGGGCCGGTGATGCAACGCGCGGGTGGTCTGCAGGTCCTGCGGAATGGAATCCCCGCCCGATGATTATCGGGAACAGATCGCGGCGCAACAGGAGCGCCTCTGGGAGGAGTGCGATGGGTCATGAAGGGACCTTTCAAAAGGTTGGAAAAACGGACCAGCGGATGTACGGCCCGCGGGGCGTCCTGGTCTGCGGATACCCGGCGTCGGAACATTCCTTTTTTCTGTCATTGATGGAAAAAAACGGCCTGGCCGCCATCCCGGTCGTATTCGTCACGGACAGGGACGCCGCCGGAACGCTCTCCTCGCTCCTCGCCCTGGAGGACCGGCATGGAGAGGGGGAGGGTTCCCGTATGGGCCGGGCCGTGGTCATGTCCGGTTTCACCCATAAGGAGATCCACACCCTCATCAACGCCTACCGGGAAAGCGGACGGCCATCCCAGTTGTGGGCCACGCTGACCCCCGTATCGGAAAACTGGTCGGTCTCGGCCCTTTTGACGGAACTGGCGGCCGAGGCCGAGGCGGTCCGAAAACAGCGGCGCTGAAAGGAGAAACCCATGGGCATTATCATCAAGTGGCTGATCCTGACCGCGGCCCTCACCCTTGCTTCCTACCTGATTGACGGAATCCGGGTCAGCGGATTTTTCTGCGCCCTTTCCACCGCGGCCATCCTCGGTTTCCTGAACATCTTTTTCCGCCCCATCCTCCTCATCCTGACGCTCCCCATCAATATCGTCAGCCTGGGTCTTTTCACGTTCGTCGTCAACGCGGTCATGCTCAGGATGGCCTCCGGCCTGATATCCTGCTTCGAGGTCCACGGGTTCTGGCCCGCCGTGTTCGGCTCCGTGGTCATCAGCGCCGTCAATTTCATCCTCAGCTCCTTCGTGATTTCACAGGGGAGGGTCCGGCGGGTCGATTTCATCGACCTGAAAAAGGGGAAGGACGACACGTGGGAGTGACGGCGGGGCAGGGGCGGTGAGGGGATGGAGAGGTGCCAATATCTTGTTCACGCCCTTTTGCAAAAAAGCTGAACAGGGCAGCCTTCGATTGTCCGAAACCCCTGGATGACGGGTGACGAATATGGCCCGCAAGGCGAAAGCCAATCGAACGAAACAAGGGAATACCGGAGCCAACCTCGGATTCGAGGACAAGCTGTGGGCCGCCGCTGACAAGTTGCGGGGCAATATGGACGCCTCCGAATATAAACACGTCGTCCTCGGCCTCATCTTCCTCAAGTACATCTCAGATGCATTTCAGGAGCGGCATACCTGGCTGATCCGGGAAAGCGCAAATCCCGGGAGTGATTACTTCGTCGCGGAAGAACAGGCCCGTTACGGAATTGCTGAAGATCGCGATGAATACCTTGCCGAAAATATCTTCTGGGTCCCGCCCGAAGCCCGCTGGAA
>CAZCVB010000290.1:0-3050 GCA_964501805.1 uncultured Desulfobacteraceae bacterium
TAGGCCGGAAGGATCACGGTGGCCCCCCGGTACGCGATTCCCCCCAGGGTCATGGCGGCCAGGAGGATGATGAAGGCCTTGACAAACCCGTTTCCCCCGTCGGAACGCGCCGCCTCTCCGGCGGGCCGGCGGGAGAGACGGACCGCCGTCACCAGGACCACGCCCAGGAGATTGAGTCCCCCCAGGGCCAGGTACACGGCCCGCGGTCCCCAGAGCCAGTTCAGGATCCCCGCGAGAAAGGGGGCGGTGGCGAGTCCCAGGTTCCCGAACATGCCGTTGAACCCCATTCCCAGGCTCACCCGCTCCAGTTCCTTTGAAATAAGCCCCAGCCCCGCGGGGTGGTAGATCCCGGAAAAAAACCCGATGGCTCCCAGGGCCGCCGCGAACGCCGCGGGCGAGTCCACCAGCCCGGCGGCGACAATACCGCTGATCCCGGCCCCTGCATAAAAAAGGAGCAAGAGGGGAGGGGCCCCCACCCGGTCCGCGAGGAGCCCCCAGGGGAGGGCCGTAAGCCCGAACAGGAGATACATCCAGAAAGAGAGGCCCAGCACAAGGGCCATGTCCATGTTCAGACGGGCCGACAGGGGCAGCACCACTGCGGGGAAGACCAGCATGTTGAAATGGCTCAAAAAATGACCATAGCAGGTGATGGTCAGGATTCGGCGGTCTCGTGGGGTCATGAAGATTCGAACCCTTCGGGTTTCAATGGTTGCCTGTTTACCGGGAAAGCGTCTCCTCCGGAAAACACCCTCCCGGCAAGGACGGCAGGATACAGGAGGCATGGGGCGGAGTCAATCGGTTATCATTGCCCGTTCTTCCGCGAAAGGCCGGGGGTTTTCGGCTCAAGTTTCTCCCCGGCCTGCCGATAATGAGATCAGACATGTTCAAACCCGTGGCAGGAGGAACGATCCATGGCGTTTTTCTTTTCCACCGAACTCGTCATCCCGGCGATCCAGATGGCCGTTCTCCTGGGTCTCAACACACTGGCCCTTCTTTTCGGCCGCATCAAGCTGACCCTGTTGATCACCTATACCTTCACGCTGTACTGGGGTTACGTGATCAACCGGGATTTTCTCATGGAATCCGGCTCCGAAGGCACCGGGTGTTTCGCCTATATCTACTTCGGTTTCGGCCTGATGGTGGTCATTTTCGCCCTCGCCGGGTTCCTGGCCCACCAGCATCAATAGCGTTCAGGACCGGGCCCCGCCGAGCCGGACCGCATGCCGGTCCGCCGCGGTAACGGTCGGCATCCTCCCGGTTCCCCGAACGTCCTCCCGATTTCCGCCTTCCCTGCCGCTCCCCCGGCGCGCCCGCCGCGCAGGCATAAAATACGCGGAATGAACCACCCCGCCGCAAGCAACAGGATATCATCAAAAGCATTGAACGCCCCAAGGGGCGGAGGATACAACCCTTGTCCGCCGCCGGCGGATTAAAACATTTGATATTGAAAAACAGTTGTGTTATGGGAGGTGTCATGGAACTTGTAATTTTTTTCTCAAGCCGGGAAACAAGAGTCCCGCACGCTGTGGGGACGATGTCAACATACCCAGGAAAGGAGATGCAAGATGACAGCGAAACTCATTAAAGGAACCGAAGTCAGAGAAGAAATTCTCAAGGAAGTGGAGGAAGAGGTCCAGCAGATCAAGGAAAAACACGGCCAGGTACCGGGCCTCGTGACGATCCTGGTGGGGGAGAATCCCGCCTCCATCTCCTACGTGACCCTCAAGATCAAGACCGCCAACCGGTTGGGATTCAAGGAGATCCAGGACAACCAGCCCGAGGACATCTCCGAAGCGGACCTCCTCGCCCTGATCGACAAGTATAACAAAGACGATTCCATCCACGGCATCCTGGTCCAGCTGCCGCTGCCCAAGCACATCGACGAGAAAAAGGTCCTAAACGCCATCGATCCGGACAAGGACGTGGACGGCTTTCATCCCGTCAACGTGGGTCGGTTGATGATCGGGGGCGCCGAGGTCAAGTTTCCGCCCTGTACGCCGGCCGGGATCCAGGAACTGATCGTCCGCTCCGGCGTGGAGACCGAAGGCGCCGAGGTCGTGGTGGTGGGCCGCTCCAACATCGTCGGAAAACCCATCGCCAACATGATGCTGCAGAAGGCAAAAGGGGCCAACGCGACCGTGACCGTGGTGCACACCCGGACAAAGGACATGGCGGCCCACTGCAAGCGCGCCGACATCCTGATCGTGGCCGCGGGCGTGCCCGGCCTCGTCAAGCCGGAATGGATCAAGCCCGGGGCCTGCGTCATCGACGTGGGCGTCAACCGCGTGGGAGAAAAGATCAGCGAAAAGACCGGCAAGAAGATCGCCATCCTCAGGGGCGACGTGGACTTCGACGCGGCCAAGGAGATCGCCGGCGCGATCACCCCGGTGCCCGGAGGGGTCGGCCCCATGACCATCACCATGCTCATGAAGAACACCCTCCAGTCCCTCAAGTTCAAACTGGGAATCGCCTGATCCGCGGACCCATGGGTGAAAACGACAAGGGGACCGGGCGCAAGGCGCCCGGTCCCCTTGTTTGTTGATATTGATCCTCGAAACCGTTCGGGAACATCCGTTCCCGGTTCGCCCCTACCGTCGCTCCCCGGAAAAACATCCCCTGACCAGAAGGGTATAGACGGCCGCCATGATGACCAGCACCACGACCACCGCGGCCCATGCCGCGGTTTTGGACACGGAATCAAACCCATCGTAAAAAAGACCGGAAAATACGAACGATGGGATGATAAACACGATGGCAATCCCGATTTTTCTCGCAAGATCCATGACGCAGCTCCTCCTCTTGTATCAGGCCCTCCCGGGTACCGCCGCACGGGCCCGTGATCCTGAATTCCCGGCGATTATAGGAAAAAGCCTCTTCCCGGTCAACCTTTTCCCGCCGCGAGGGCCCCTGGAAGAATTATCCTTGATTTCAGCGTGAAAAATCGTTAGCGTTTTAATTTTACGGGAACATCTTTCGGGGCGTGGCGCAGTCTGGCAGCGCACCTGCTTTGGGAGCAGGGTGTCGGAGGTTCAAATCCTCTCGCCCCGACC
>CAZCVB010000291.1:0-3047 GCA_964501805.1 uncultured Desulfobacteraceae bacterium
GGGTTGGGGGGAAACATGAGGTTGTCCCTGGCCAGGACCCGGTTCAACGGCATGCAGGTGACCCCGGGTTCCACGCGGGCGTAGAAATCCTTCCGGTTGATCTCAAGAATGCGGTTCATGTTGTGGAGGTCCAGCACGAGCCCGCCCCTTACCGGCAGCACGGCCCCGGTGACGCTGGTGCCGGTGCCCCGGGGCGTGACCGGCACCTTTTCGCGTGACGCGACCTTCATGACGGCGGAGACCTCTTCCGTGGAGCGCGCGAAGACGATGGCATCCGCGATCCCCTGGTGGATGGACATGTCCCGGGAATTGCAGAGACATTCGATCCGGTCGGCAAACACGTTCTCCGGCCCGACAATTTCGATGATTTCCGGTATGATATCCATGAGATGAACCTCCTCCTCCCCGGCCATTGAACTGCGGCGGCGGGAAAAGTTTCAAGGCGCGGGGCGTCCGATCCGAAGGGAGCTCGGTTGACGATGAGCACGGAAGTCCGCCCCCATGATGTGGCTACTATTTAGCTACAAAGTGACTATACCGAAGGTCGTTCGAGATTGTCAAGAAAAACCGAATCTCCGTTTTATATCAAATGGTTGTTCATAATGCAGCGGGAGGGGCCGTGTCCTTGATTCAACCTGGAAGCCGGGGGCCTTTGCCACACCCTGCGTTACCGTTTCCTCAGCGATATCCGGGCCGCGGCCAGGATCTGCATGATCCGCATGAGGTAAAGCCGGCCGGTGGATTGCTCCGGGAAATCCGAAAAGACCTGCCGCAGGACCGTTTTTCCGGGAAACAGGGTCTCCATCAGAAAAAGAATCCGCTTCAGCCCGCCTTTTTCGGGGGCGAACAGGAAAAAGGGGGCCCAGGGGGGGAACGCGCCCGTTTGAGCCCGCCGACGCAACATCCGCCGGACGGGAAAGGGGATCCGGTCTTCTCCGAAAAAGGACCGGACCTCCCCGGGAGGCTCGAAGTGGAGCAGGTCCCGGAGGAGAAAAAAGAGGCAGGCGACAGACCGGACCTGTCCCAGTTCCACGGCCCGCGCCGTGAAGTCCCGCCAGTCGCCGGGCGTCCACGAGGAGACGAGGAACTTGATATCGGCAAGCCAGATGAGCCGGTTCACGTTGTGTTTCAGGGCGTGGAGCGCCAGGTACAGGACCTGGTCCCGGCGTTCCAGGCAGAGGGCCGTCCCGCCTTCGATGTCTATGGGCCGGGTTGCGGCGTACAGGTCCGACTGGTCCCGGGCAAGGATCCAGCGGCGGCTTCTGACACGGTCTCCGCCCAGGATGTGGGTGTGTATGTCGAGGGTGACGGGGCCTTTTCGGAACGTACAGGGATAGAGCCGGTCTCCGTGGTAGTCGAGATCGGCCAGGACACGGACCAGCCGGTCGAATTCCGCCGGCAGGACCCAGAGATCGATATCCGTCATGGGTCTCAGCCCTACATCGTCGTAAACCTGGTAGAGAAGCGGTATTCCCTGGAGCAGCACCACCGGGATGTCTTCCCGGCGGGTTTTTTCGAGGATTTCGGTGAGATGGTGAATCAGGTTGAGATTGCATGCGGCCGTGGAGAGGTAAAGATCCCTGATGCGGTGTCTCTGGATCTCTGAAAAGGCGCCGAGGGCCCCGGCCCGTTTCAGGTTCCGGTAAAGGAGGCAGACAAGGCCCTCCCTGCAGGCCCTGGCGATCAGGCGCCTTGTGTCCGTGGTTTTGTCCCGCATCCGTCTCCGGAGCCGGGACCGCCGGTCGCCGTCCGGCGCCAGCTCGGCGGCGAGGGCGAGGATCTCCTGCTGGCCGTTGGTCATGGAAATCTTCCCGCCAGTCTCCTGAGGCGGGATAGGATGATCCCGGGCGTCAGGTTGTTCCTGGAAAAACAGGCCACCCATCTTCCTGCCCGGCCGCGAAGACCGGAGGTCAATGAGCGGAGGCGTCCGTTCCGCGCCACCATGACAACAAGACCCTGGATGTCCCGGGTGTGCCGGAGACCGGGGTCCTGTCGGGGGAGATTGTCGCCCTTGGTGATGAAGCGATCTTCGGAGATACGGCCCACCACCCGGTGGGCGGTCAACTTCCCGGATTTCAGGGACGGGCCGGTGGAAAAAAGAACGATATCCCCGATCCCGGGCGGGCCGCAGGACCCCTGTTTCACAATAAGCCGGTCCCCGGGCCGCAGGAAGGGAAACATGCTGTATCCCAGGAACCGGAAGACCACGAGGTCCCGGTCCCGGGGCCTGTCCGTCGGTTCGCCCAACAACCGTCCTCCCCCGCCGTCAAGGGTCAAGGGGGCGGCAAGGTCACGCCGCCTCTTTTTTACTTGCTGACGCGCGTGGTCCCGTCGGATCCGGTCAGGACCCGGACCCGGTCGCCCACCGCGAACGGGACGTCGGCCTCCTGGACCACCACGACGGCATCGCCGTTGTCCAGTTTTACCGTAATCTCCAGGCCGTCTTTTTGGGTAACCCCCTCTTCGACCGCGGCCCCGGCCACTCCGCCGGCGATGGCCCCGAGAACGGTGGCAACGGTCCTTCCCGAACCATGGCCGATGGTGCTTCCCAGCGCTCCGCCGGCCGCGGCGCCGGCGGCCGGGCCCACCACTGATTTGGTTCCTTCGATTTTTACCGCCTTGACCATCTCAACGGTCCCAAGCTGCACTCGCTGCGTTTGCCTTGCCTGGTCGCGGGAATAGACCTCGCCCGAGCGGCTTGAAGCGCATCCCGCCAGGACCATGCAGAGGATCGTCACCACCGGCCAGAATTGAATCCTGTTTTTCATATGTTGTCTCCTATTTTATTTTCATTGTCCCGAATAAAGGGTTGTCTGCGGCCGGGAGCCTCTCCTCAAGCGGCTCCCCTATCCGATGCCGGAACTTTTAACAAGATAATACGGATGACTTCGTAAAAGGTCCATGGCTGGATTTTTTTCATCGGACGTTTCCGAAAAAAATCCGGCGGCCGGGCCCGGATTACATTCCCGGGTTGGCTCCCTGGTTGCAAGTGGCCCCGGGTCTCTGGCCGTTTCCGCACAGGACCCCGGCGGACCGGCCGGTCCCGC
>CAZCVB010000292.1:0-3035 GCA_964501805.1 uncultured Desulfobacteraceae bacterium
TGTAAGGTCAACGGTACCGCCATTAGTTGTAATGTAACCGCCGGTGTTATCGAAGTCGGCGCCGGAGGAAGTTACGTTTCCCCCTCCTGTCAAGATGGAATTGCTGACATTCACATTTCCGCCCGCCGCAATCGTGACATTACCGCTACCGGAAGTCATTTTATTAACGCTGACAGTACTATTTGAAGTGATATTGATGGAGCCGCTGCCCGTGGTGATATTGCACAGCGTGATCGGCGCTGCGATATCTCCATTGAGGCTGCTATCTCCGTAGCCGCTGGTGATGCCTACAGCTCCTGTTCCCCCAAGCACGATTTCAAGGCCCGATCCTTCTGTTGACTGGGTTAAATCGATACGGGGGGTGCCGGGGTCGGTGTTATCCCCGTCAGCGGTCCGGTTACGCGTACGAAGGACAAGATTGTACCCGCTTGCGATGGTAAGCGTGCCATTTGGATCAGTGCCGTAATTAAAAGTCCCGCTCGTCCGGATTTCGGTGGACGCTTCGAGTTCGATGTTTGTGGTAAGGTCTTCAAGCCCTTGTTCGGTTATCGTTGTTGTTACATCCGCATTTTCATCAAAGGCGATATTCGGGGTTCCGCTCAGATCATCGTCCGTACCGGTTCCGCCACCAGCGTTGGTCGCACCTCCCTGAATAATCAAAATCGCGGGATCCAACAACAAGCTCCCCGCAGAACCGTGAGGCGAAAAAGTATCAACCTTTCCCCGAAACGCGAGGCCCTCCCGCCCCGACGTCTCAACGAATCCGCCGTCTCCCGAAAAGATGCCGCCTCGCGCTGAGATTTTTCCGTAAAACCGGGTAGTTTCATCCGCCCAAACGTTAATTTTGCCACCGTCGCCGCTGGTGATGGCATCGGCCGAAATGGCGACATCGGGGCCGATATAGGTGCGGGAGGCGTTTCGGATATCGGGATTTTTGCCCTGGTAATCACCGCCAATGAGCACCGTACCGCCGCCCAAATAACCGGAGACATCAACGAGGGCATTGTCAAAAAGGCCCACCTTGTCGCCCAGGACCTCTACCGTCCCGCCGGTCCGCCCCTCTTCCTTTCCCGAGGCATCCAGGACACCGCTGCTGGAGACGATCCCCTTCTCTCCGCCCACCAGCCGGATCTCGCCGTTTTGGTTCACAAGGCCCTTTGCCTCGATCACGCCGTCGTTGTTGACCACGGACTTAATGGCATCAAAGGCCGTTTTCGCGCTGAGGATCACCTGGCCCCCGTCCGCGCGGATGGTCCCCTTGTTGCTGATGGTGCTTTCCAGCGCCTTCCCGTCAGGTCCCAGGACCTGGTCCCGGATACTGCCGTCCACCACAAAGCTGATGAGATCATTTCCCGCAAAATTGAGGGTGACCTCCTCGCCGGCTCCGATGTAAACCTTTCCCAGGGAAGCGAGGATAGTCCCTTCGTTCACCACGCCCGGCGCGATCAGGGAGACAAAACCGCCCTCCCGCGCCGAAATCAGCCCCTGGTTGACGATGGCGGAGAGAGAGCCTGCCGACGTCTGGAAGAACCGATAATTTCCGGCCAGGAAGTCCTGGTCCGCCATGTTCAGGGTACTGGCCGCGAAGCCGGCCGTTTCGATCCTGCCGGTGGGGCCCACCAACAGGCCGTTGGGATTGATGACGAATATCCTGCCGTTGGCCGAGAGAAGCCCGTAAATATAGGAAGGGTCCGCCCCTGTTACGCGGTTAAGGGCGATGGAACCGGCGCCCGGCTGAAAGAACCGAACCGTCTCCGGCCGGGCGATACTGAAACTCCGCCAGTTGATGATGGCTTTTTCGGTTGCCTGCTGGATCTTCATGTTCACGGCATCGGGCCGGGAAATGCCGGCCCGACCGGCCACCACCTCTCCCCCCTGAGGCAGGGCGAAAAGGGCCACTGGAACGGCCGTGCAGCAAATCACCAGGACCAGAAAAAACAGGAAGCCCTTTTTTCGATACGGAGTTCTCATGCCATACCTCCAAAAAACTCGACATCTTTTATGTGTCTATCTGTCCTCAAAAATATCCGGCCGCGCTTTTTATAAGGCGGGCCCGGGAAAATCGCATCACCCGGAGAACGGGTACGAATCAGAAAAATTTGATATCCAGCATGAAGTAATAATAGGTGTCCTTGTCATCCTTTATCTTGTCCCATGCGGGCTTTCCCACATCAAACTTGAATCTCATCAGGTCTTTGTAGAACAGGCGGATCCCGACGCCATATCCGCTCAGATATTCACTCCGGCTCTCTCCGGACTGAAGTTTTTCGGTGTAAACACCGCCGTGATCAAAGAAGAAGGCGAATTGCACCATCTGTGAAATACGCTGGCCGAAAAGGGTCTTGTCCGCAACCAGCGGCGGGGCGAACATCAGCTCTCCGGTCAAGGTATATCCGTTGTCCCCGAGGTAGAGGGCGGGTTCATGTCCACGGACCGAACCGTATCCCCCCAGGACCTTCTGCTCGATGGAAACAAGCCTGTCGCTGGTCAACTGTCCGGAGCCCCTGGCCATAAACACGATGGAGCCGTAAACTTTCTGAATCCGGGCCACGTCAATCCTGAAGACATCAAACGTCCGGTCCCCCTCGATCCGGCTCAGGGTAATCTCTTTGTCCGGGGACAATCTCCCGTGCGAGTAATCCAGGGAAACGATGTTTTTTCCCAGAAAACGGTCCAGGTTGTCGAAATCAAGGCTGGCCCCGTACACATCGGATTTGTCAAAGGTGCTTTTCTCCCCGTCGGTGAAGGTTTCGGAATACTTTCGTTCATAATGGAGCGTGGCGGAGAAGGTTGCGGACCCTGTTTTTATGAAGGGGTGAGAGACGTTCACGCCATAGATTCTCGTCTCGCCCTCCAGCCCGAGGTCGGCCAGTTCCTGCCCGATCAGGTAATTCCCTTTCATATAGGAAAAACCGAGCCGGGTCCCGTAACCGTTCAGGGGGAGCGTCCAGGCGGCGCTTCCCAGCCTGGAATCGTCATAAGCGTTTCCCGTAACCCCCCGCAGCGCAAGCGTCGATCCCCACCAGGGATCCGTC
>CAZCVB010000293.1:0-2998 GCA_964501805.1 uncultured Desulfobacteraceae bacterium
AAACCCGCCGTGTTTTCCTATCTTTATCTTGAAGAGGAGCCGAAAAGACTCAAGAGGGATTCCGCCGTCGCCTGGTGGACCCGGGCGGCACGCCGGTTCGATGCCCTCTGGTCGGATGACTATTTTCCGTGGCTATGGGGATCCATCGAGATCCCCGATCCGGACGGCGCGCGGTTTAACTGGGCGATCAAGCTCAGAGACCATGCCTTGTTCGTGCTGCGTGAGACAATGAAAGGCATGCCCGGGCGAACCGGCAGGAAATACCGCGCCCGAACCGAAACGGAGCGGGTCTTCTGGGGAGCGCTGTACAATAACAAGAACTTTCCATTTCTTAAGGAGGATCGACATGGAACGGCAACAGGCGTCTGAAGGAGAAATCCGGGCGGAACCCACACTCGGGAGTCACGTAGCGCGGATCGCGGGCGTGCTGGCAAGCGACGGTTTTCCCACGGCGGATCGCGCGTCGTTGCGGCGCATGGCCCCGGGGCAGCCCCCGCCGCTGGCATTTTATCGTTTTGCCATTCGTTATCTTCCGGAAGGGTGGGAGCATGCCTTGCCCGACTGGATCACCCTGGTGGCCTCAATGGCGCTTATGGCCCCCGGCATCCATCGCCCCGACCGGGGGCTCGGGAAGGCGCTGGCCGAGTCCGGTTACAGCGAGGCGCGCCTGGAACGATTGCTGGCCGCGGAAGGGGATACCCTGCGGAGCCTCCTGATGCGGGCGGCGCGGTTTCTCGCCTCGAAAAGCGCGCCCTTCAACTGGAATGACGGGGCCCGGATGATCCTGACCCGCGATAACCACAGGCGCGAGCGGATCCGTCTCCGTGTGGCAAGGGACTTCTATTCGCAAACCTTCAATCAGAAGAAATCAAATTAGGAGGACGCCATGTTTCTGCAGATCCATTATCTCACTTCGTATCATGCAACCCTTTTGAACCGTGACGACGCCGGGCTGGCGAAGAGGATCCCTTTCGGGGGAACCGTTCGGCTGAGGGTCTCCAGCCAGTGTCAGAAACGCCATTGGCGCGAATGGCTCGCCCCGAGAGCCGATCTTCCCACGGGAATCCGTTCGCGTCATTTCTTCGATCGTGAGATCAGGAGACGGCTTGTGGACGAGGCGGGCATGGCGCCCGAATTCGCCCACGAACTGGTCTTCGCCCTCGGAAAGGGGCTTCTGACCGCGGCGGGGGAAAAAGATGCCCTGGACAAGGAAACCCTGGCCATGAAGCAGCCGGTCCTGTTTGGAAAGCCCGAGGCGGATTACCTGGTCGAACTGCTCAAAGAGGCCGCCGGGGCCGGCGATGGAAAGGCGGCCGTGGCCGAAGTCAGGGAACGGATCAGGAAAGACAAAAAGAATTTCAAGGCCCTCATGCGCCAGGCCGGGTTCGGAGACCCGGTTGCCGGGGTGGACGGGGCCATGTTCGGCCGTTTTGTAACGTCGGACATCCTCGCCCGTGTGGATGCGCCGGTCCATGTCGCCCATGCCTTTACCACCCATGCCCTGGACACGGAGGTCGATTTTTTTACCGTAGTCGACGATCTGTCCGAGGAGGAGACCGGCGCGGCCCATGCCAATGACATGGAGCTCGGCGCGGGGATTTTCTACGGGTACGTGGTCGTGGATGTTCCTCTGCTGGTCTCCAACCTCACGGGTGCGGATCCCCTGGACTGGAAACAACAGGACCCGGGAAGTGCGAAAAGGATCCTGGATCTCCTGATCCACGCCGTCGCGGAGGTCTCCCCCGGCGCGAAGCTGGGGGCCACCGCTCCTTACGCCCGGGCGGAACACCTGGTGCTGGAAACCGGTCGCGCTCAGCCCAGGAGCCTGTCAAACGCCTTCCTCGAGCCGGTATCGCTCGGCGGCCGGGCGCATCCCATGAAGGAGTCGGTTCGGGCAATGGCCTCCCATATTGACGCTCTCGAAGGCATGTATGGAAAAACAGGGGTGAACCGCCACGTCTCCGGCATCCATGGCTGGCCGCGGGAAAACGAGCCGGTTGCGTCGCTTCAGGAGACCATTGACCGCGCCATGGGCGATATTTTCGGAGGGTGATCATGAAAGCGCTTGTTTTGCGATTCGATGGCCCCCTGGTGAGCTTCGGAGGCGTCATGGTCGACCAGCACGGGGTCATCGACAGGTTCCCGGGGCTGTCCATGCTCACGGGTCTTCTGGCCAATGCGCTGGGGTGGCGTCATGGCGACTTCGAACGTCTTCAGCATCTTCAGGGACGGATCGAATATGCCGCCCGCTGGGACGTTCCGCCACAGCATCTTATCGACTACCAGACCGTTGACCTGGGCCGGCCGAAGATGCGGGAGCCGGGATGGACCACGAGGGGTGAACCGGAACATAGGCACGGCGGAGAGGCGAAGACGGGGACCCATCAGCGCTACCGCCACTACTGGGCAGACGGCCTCATGACCGTGGCCCTTGCCGTGAAGGGAGAGGACGAGCCGAATCACGATCAGGTAAAGGAGGCGCTTTCACGCCCCGCAAGGCCGCTTTTCATCGGGCGCAGGTGCTGCCTTCCGTCAAGACCCCTGCTTGATCCCCGGACGCCCGAGGTTGAAGCTGCAAACCTGCTCGAAGCCTTGCAGCGCGCGCCCGCCTGGACACGAGAGGGTGCTCATTCCGGGGAGAAAAAATTCGAGGCATGCTGGCCTGTTGAATATGGCCCTGACAGGGCGGTGGATATCCGGCGTGTCTATGATCTGCGGGACTGGGCCAACCAGTTGCCGGCCGGAAGCCGTGAGCGGGCCCAGGGACTGGTATCGTCAAGGGAGGTCGAACAATGAATAAAACCCTGCACATGATCGAATTGCGTCCGGACATTGCGGCCCTGTTTCAATTTTTCGAGAACCAGGGGCTGTTTCGAAATCACATGGATCATGATGTTGCTTATGGCGTCCACGCCTGGCTCAGGGCCGCTTTTGGTGAGTCGGCCCCGCAGCCGTTCCGCCTGCTGATGAAGGGGGGCCGTCCCGCACGGCTGCTCGG
>CAZCVB010000294.1:0-2986 GCA_964501805.1 uncultured Desulfobacteraceae bacterium
CTCTGGTCGGGACGCGGGGATTTGAACCCCGGACCCCCTGAACCCCATTCAGGTGCGCTTCCAGACTGCGCCACGTCCCGGTTTTCGTCCTGATATTATATGACATCCGGCCGTTGTCAAGGGATAAAATACGGCCGTTTTGCGCGGCTTGCCAGGCAAGGAAAAAAAGGGTATAGAGTATCTTCCGATAAGAACCGGCCGCCGATCCCTCCAACCGGATCCCGGCGCGGCCCGAAACACACCAGGAGGTCCACGAGACATGGAAAAGAAAGAAAAGACCCGGGCGCTCATTCTGGAGACGGACGCGGGTGTTGCCGAAGCGATCGAAAAGATTCTCAAACGGAGGTCCTACGCCGTGACCGTGGCCACGGGCAAGGACGAGGCCCTCAACCGGCTCATGGAGACCTTCCATCCCCTGGCCGTGGTGGGCGACCCGGGAGACGACATCTCCATATTCGAGGCCATGCGCAAGGTGGTCACCACGTCCCCCATGACCTCCCTGATCCTGGTTTCCGACCTGCCCGAGGAGGAGGTCCGCGACAAATCCGAGGGATACGGCATCCTGGGTCACGTGAACCGGGAGGTCCCGTCCAAGGACCTGCTGGCGCTGGTCAAGACCTTTGAAAGCGTGTTCGCGCCCGTGGACAGCCTCACGGCCTGATTTCGGACCCGTTCCCTTCCCTCCGGCGCGGGAAGGGAATCCGCGGATCCGTCGCGCGGAGGTGAATTGCAGGGATCTTTGCATAAAAAACGCGGCCCGGCCGCTGAAGAGTCCGCCCGGCGGACGAGCCGGCCGGACTGCATCAGCAACCGGAACATCAGGGTCATCGCCGCCTACGTGAAAAGCCGGCTGGGCACCGACCGCGCCCTGTTCGAAGACCTGCCCTTCCCGGAAGGGGAATACGCTTCGGCGCGGGATTTCTTTTTGAATGAAGACGAGTGGACGACGCTCGATAATTTCGAACGGATCTTCAGGAAGGCCGCTGTCCTGGTGAACGAACCCCGCTTTTATTTCAACTGCGGGGCCTCCACGGCGCGGCTCCGTTCATGGGGCCGCCTTCATTATTTTGTACGGGTCTTCGCCTCTCCCAACGAGGGATTCCGGAAACTCCCCTTTTTCAACAAGAATTTCAACGACACCAAGGAAATCGAGGTCCTCGTTCCGCCCGCCTACGACCGGCGGACCCGGAAGATGAAGACCCTCCTGAAGGTCGAAAACCACGCCGACATCGACGCCGACAAGGACTATATCCGGGACCCGTACCTGAGGGGCATGATCTCGTCCATTCCCACCATCTGGGGCATGCCTCCGGCAACGGTCCGGCGACGCCTGAATCCCTACAATCCCGAGGTCCTCTTCAACCGGGAACCGGAATTCACGCCCCTGGATCTCCGGGTCCGCATGGAAGGGAACCGCCTGACCCTGAGAGACCCGGAAACCGGAACACGCTGCGAGGCCGGACGCAGGGTCCTCCTGGCGCCGGAAATGATCAACGGCGCCCCGGTCTTCACCGGGAGATACCGCCCCCTGTCCGGGGAATCGTCCCCGACCGGCAGTGACCGCGCCACCGGGATTCTCATCACCCGGACCATCCGGGCGGGCGGCGCCGTCATCCTGGCCGAGGAGGAGATCTTCATGGCCCCCTACTTCATACTGGAGATCTCCTATGACCGGTTCTCGGTTTTTCACCGTCTCTCCCAGGTCTTCAGGTTCCATAACGCCCCGCGGGAAACGGGGGAAGAACTGACCGGGGCCATTGAGCAGCTCAGAAAAAGCATGCGGGCCCGGAACAGGGCCTACATGGAACTGGAACGGACCAACGCCGAGTTGAGAAAGGCCAAGGCCCGGCTGGACCGGTACGCCATGGAACTGGAAAACCGGGTGGAGGAAAGGACCCGGGAACTCAAAAAGGCGCAGGAAGACCTCCTCCACCTGAACCGGGACCTGGAATCAAGGGTAAAGGCCCAGGTGGTGGAACTGGAGAGATACAACGAACTGCGGCGATACCTCTCCCCCAAGCTCACGGAAAAGATCCTTTCTTCGGATCACGACTTCGGCGCGGAACCTCAGAGGAAACTCCTGACCATCGTGTTCACCGACATCCGGGGGTTCTCCAGCATCACGGACAGCCTGGAATCCGAGGAACTGTTCCATCTCCTGGACCGCTACATCTCGGAGATGATCCGGATCGCCCATCACCACGACGGCACCCTGAACAAGATCATCGGCGACGGTCTTCTCATCTTCTTCGGTGATCCGATCCCGATGGAGGATCACGCCGAGCGGGCCGTCCGGATGGCCGTGGACATGCAGGAAAAAGCCGATGAACTGAGGGAGGAATGGCGCCAGTACGGCCACGCCTTCGGAATCGGGATCGGGATCAACACGGGATTCGTCACCGTGGGAAACATCGGGTCGGACATCCACCGGGACTACACGGTGATCGGGAACCAGGTCAATGTGGCGGCCCGGCTCGAATCCCTCGCGAAAAAAGGCCAGATCCTCGTGAGCCGGAGGACCTACAGCAAGGTGAAACACCTGTTCGAGGTGGAACGGATCGGGGAGATTACGGTCAAGGGAATTCACCAGCCGGTCATGACCTACAATGTGGTCCGGCAGCGACCCTTTGCCGGTTCGTGTCCCGTGTCCCCGGCGTGAGGCGGACCGGTCCCCGCGGCGTTTCAGAACAGGTCGTCCAGCCCGTCATCGCCGGCGCCGGGCATCCGGCCGTGCTCCTGCAGATACCGCTGGATCAGCTCGTTCTCCCGCTGGGAATACATCCTGTCCTCCTCCACGTCAAAAAAGGCGGCCTGTTCGTTGTGCTCCAGTTCCGCCAGGAGGCTGCGCCGCAGGGTCGCGGTCCCCTTGATGGCAATAATATTGTGCCCGGCGTCGTAAAGCCGGTACACCCCTTCTTCCTCCGTAACCCCCCGAACGGCCTCCTCGGTGAAGGGGAGGGTCTTTTCCGGAGGAGACGGGTTGGCG
>CAZCVB010000295.1:0-2969 GCA_964501805.1 uncultured Desulfobacteraceae bacterium
GTTGATTTCGATTTTTTCTTTATGTTAAGGTCCGGCAGTCGCATCCGGCGAATGCCTGCTGGAACATTTTTCATTTTTGTTAATATATCAGGAAAGGAGACACGTAAATGGCGGGGATAAACAAGGTCATTCTGGTGGGACGGCTGGGATCCGATCCCGAGGTCAAATACACCCCCAGCGGCGTGACGGTCGCCGAATTCAGCCTGGCCACATCCGAGGAATGGAAAGACAAAAGCACGGGGGAAAAAAGGGAACGTACCGAGTGGCACAGGATCGAGGCCTGGCGGCGACTCGGGGAGATATGCGGCGAATATCTTCGCAAAGGGAAACAGGTCTATATCGAGGGAAAAATAAAAACCGACACATGGGAGGACGGGGACGGCAACAAGCGGTACCGGACCAAAATCGTCGCTCAGAACATGCAGATGCTCGATTCTCCGATGAGAAGCGAGCGGCGGGAGGGCCCGCCTGAGGAAAAAATTTCCCCCGAGGAACCCGTCAACATCCCGGAAGACGACATCCCGTTCTGAGGCGTTTGAACCGGAAACAGGTCCCCGCGGGTGAGACGGCCGCCGTCCGGCCGCACGCCGAAAGTCCGAATCTTATTCAACTGATTTTTCCGCCGAAGGGGGGGGCGCAGGCGCGCGCCCGTATGGGGAGTGGCGGCGTCGGCGCGCGCCCGGGTTTATCCCTGGCCGTTCTCGGGTGGGGTCTCGTTCGCTTCCTTGGGGGGGGAGATCTCATCGGTTTTGGCTTCGTGCGTGGCCTTTTTGAAATTTTTGATGCCCTTTCCGATGCCGCTGCCGATTTCAGGCAGTTTTCCGGCTCCGAAGATAATCAGGATAATGATCAATATGATAATCAGTTCAGGCATGCCGATACCAAACATGGAATTACCTCCGGTTCTTTTTTAGATATTTGCAGGACCCCTGTTTTGGCCCGGGTCCCCGGCGGACATTGAAACGGCGTCCCCCCGGCATCCTTTTCAGTCATCCGGCACCAGGAGCTTGGCCGAGTGCCGGAATTCGGCGGAATCCCTGAAACGGCGCATGGCGATCTGGAAATCGAGCCATGCGGACCAGAACATCATCCATTCCGGGTTGTGCCACGTCAGACCGGAAGATTTCTTCCCGGCCCGCGCCTTCAGGAAATCCTCGAATTCCGCCTGGCACGCATCGCACAGGTGGAGGTCCGAGGCGGAAGGGTTCGCCGGGAAGGCGGGCCGGTCGGATTCCAGGTGATGCCCGCACATGGAACACCTGAAGCGGCAGGAGGTACACTGGATGGTTCTCAGGAGCGCTTCCATCTTCCGGCGATGTCGCTCCGCCACCTCTTTTCGCCGCTTCTCCTCAAGCCGGCTCTTGATATTGAGCACCTTATCCATGGGATCCCCGGGGCTCCATGTCTCTCATTTGCATACCGGCTCATGTTACCACCGGCGCCGGGAGGAGTCAAGCGAAGGCAATCCCCGGAGACTCTCTTCCCTCACGGATGATGCGACCGGAAATTCCGGCGATTGCGGCGTGACGGCGGGTTATTTTCCCATCACTTCCATTGCCGTTTTTCCCAGGGTGGAGAGATTGAGGACCACGCGGATCCCGGCCGCCTCCAGTGCCTTTATCTTGTCATCGGCCTTTCCCTGGCCCCCGGATATGATGGCCCCCGCGTGCCCCATCCGCCGTCCGGGCGGCGCGGTGCGGCCCGCGATAAACGCAATCACCGGTTTGTCGAACTCCGAGCGGATGTATTCAGCCGCCTCTTCCTCGGCCGTGCCGCCGATCTCGCCGATGAGCACCACGCCTTCGGTCTCCGGATCGTCCCTGAACCATTTGAGATGGTCAATGAATGTGGTCCCCACGATGGGATCGCCGCCGATACCGATGCACGTGGATTCCCCCAGTCCGACGCGGGTCAGCTGGTCCACCACCTCGTATGTCAGCGTGCCGCTTCTGGATATGACCGCCATTGAGCCGCGTTTGTGTATGGGGCCGGGCATGATGCCCACCTTGGTCTTTTCCGGGGAAATGATGCCGGGACAGTTGGGTCCGATAAGCACGGTCTCCTTTCCCTTCAGAAAGGCCGCCACCCGGATCATGTCCAGCACGGGAATACCCTCGGTGATACACACGATCACCTTCACCCCCGCGTCGGCCGCCTCGATGACGGCGTCGGCGGCGAAAGGCGGCGGTACGAAGATGCACGAGACGTCCGCCCCCTCCTTTTCAACCGCGTCCCGGACCCGGTTGAAGACCGGAATCCCTTCCACCGCCTGTCCTCCCTTTCCGGGGGTCACGCCGGCAACCACCCGGGTGCCGTACGCAAGCATCTGTTTTGTGTGAAAGGTGCCTTCCCTGCCGGTAATCCCCTGCACCACTACCCTGCTGTTTTCATCTACCAGTATGCTCATGATTCACCCGTTCAAGAGACCTGTTTGGCGACGAGTTCCGCCGCTTCGCCAAGATCCTTCGCCACCAGGAATTCGAGATCCGATTCTTCCAGGATGCTCCGTCCTTCCTCCACGTTCGTTCCTTCCAGCCGGACGATCAGGGGGAGGCGGATTCCTTTTTTCCGGGCCGCGGCGACCACGCCCCTGGCAAGGACGTCGCACCGCATGATCCCGCCGAAAATATTGATGAGGATGGCCTTGACGCGTTCGTCCTGAAGGATGATCTCGATCCCCTTTGCAATCATCTCCTCGTTTGCGCCTCCGCCCACATCCAGGAAATTGGCCGGTTCCGCGCCCGCCAGCTTGATGACGTCCATCGTGGCCATGGCCAGTCCGGCCCCGTTGACCATGGCGCCCACGTTGCCGTCCAGCCGGATATAATTCAGGTTGCTCTCCTCGGCCATCACCTCCAGGGGGTCTTTTTCCCTGGGGTCGTCGTACTGGCGAAGGTCTTTCTGGCGGAAGAGGGCGTTGTCGTCTATGGTCATCTTGGCGTCCAGCGCCACCACGCCTCCTTCTGCGG
>CAZCVB010000296.1:0-1640 GCA_964501805.1 uncultured Desulfobacteraceae bacterium
GGGGCGTGAGCGCCTTCAGAACTGCGGCGTTCCCGCCGGACGGGCTGAAATGACTGAAGACGGATCCCGCCCCGGCGGGAAAAATAGGGTTTTTCAGGAAGTTGGTGGTGTCGTTTCCCAGAGGAATCTAATGAGCAGGCGCAAAACCAGCGAAAAATATTTCAGGATCATTGATGCCGCGACGCGGGTATTTGCCAGAAAGGGTTTTTATCAGGCCAAGATATCCGAAATCGCGAGAGAGGCGCGCGTGGCGGACGGGACGATCTATATCTATTTCCAGAACAAGGATGATATCCTGATCTCTCTTTTCGAGGAGCAGATGAAGGGGGTGCTGGACAACATGATCGCGCGCATCTCCGCGGAGCCTGACCCCGTCAAAAAACTCGAGACCTTTGCCCTCACCCACCTGAAATTGGTGGAGGAAAATCTGCCCGTGGCGGAAATCATCCAGGTGGAATTGCGGCAAAGCAGCAAGTTCATGAAGGAATATCGGAACGATCCCTTTGCCCGTTACCTGGAATTGATCGCGGATATCATTCGTCAGGGACAGGCAAAGGGGGTTTTCAGGAAGGATATCATCCCCGGTATCGCGAAACGGGCCTTCTTCGGGGCCCTGGACGAGATGTCCAGGTTCTGGGTATTGTCAAGCCGGAAACAATATGATATTAATACCGCTTCAGCGCAGATCAGCCGTTATTTTTTGAGCGGAATCCGCCGGTAATAGCGTGAACATTGAAATTGAACGGATGCCGGGCGTCCGGTGGATCGGCCGGACGGTTCGGAAAAAACGCGGGGCCGCCGGGAGCGGGAGGTCCCGGTGGACACGGAGCAAATACTATTTGGGAAAAGGAGGCAAAAGTGAACATTATCGTATGCATCAAGCAGGTTCCGGATACAGAGACGCAGATCAAGATCGCGCCGGATGGGAAGTCGATCGTAACCGATGACATCAAGTGGGTGATGAATCCTTATGATGAGTTCGGTGTTGAAGAGGCCCTGCGTCTGAAGGAGAAGTTCGGAGGCGAGGTAACGGTGGTGAGCCTGGGACCGAAGCGCGTGACGGAATCGATCCGGACGGCGCTGGCCATGGGGGCCGACAAGGGGGTCCACGTGAGTGACGAGGCACTGGAGGGAAGCGACGGCCTCGCGGTGGCCAAGGCCCTTGCCGCGGCCATAAAGGAGCTGGATTTCGATCTTGTTTTTACCGGTCAGCGGGGCGTGGACGATGACATGGGCGTGGTGGGCGCCGCCTTGGCGGAGTTTCTGGACATCCCTCAGCTTTCACTGATCGTCAAGGTCGAGGCCGCCGAGGACGGAAAATCGGTGGTCGTCAACCGGCCCGTCGAGGGCGGAACGCTGGTCATCGAATCGAGCCTGCCGGCGCTCATTACCGCGCAGAAAGGTCTGAACGAACCGCGGTATGCTTCTCTTCCCGGGATTATGAAGGCCAAGAAAAAGCCTCTGGCGGAAAAATCCCTGGCCGATCTGGGCCTCGATGCCTCTCAATTCGGAGAGGGCGCGCGGAAGGTGAAAATCCTTGAGCTGACGCCGCCTCCCGAGAGGGCCGCGGGAAAGATCATTGAAGGGGAGACCCCCCAGGAAAAGGCGGCGGAACTGGCGAAACTGCTTCATGACGAGGC
>CAZCVB010000296.1:1740-2926 GCA_964501805.1 uncultured Desulfobacteraceae bacterium
TTTTTTAAGGAGATATCATAATGGCACAGGGAGTTTGGACAGTTGCTGAGCATCGGGATGGTGAGATTCGAAAAGTCACTTACGAAGTCGTCAGTGAAGGAAGGCGGCTCGCAGATGCGCTGGGACAGGAGTTAACGGTCCTGCTTTTGGGGAATAATATCAAGGACAAGGCCGCTGAATTTGGGCATTACGGTGCCGACAGGGTGATGGTGGCCGAGGATGCCCGGCTGGAGCCATATACTACGGATGCCTACGTATCCGTCATTACCCAGCTGGTGAAGGCCAATGATCCGGCCGTGCTGCTGATCAGCGCATCGGTTCAGGGAAAAGATCTGTCCGGCCGGCTGTGCGGCAGCCTGGAAGTGGGAATGGCCCAGGATTGCACGGCGTTTTCAGTGGAGGACGGAAACCTGGTGGCCACGAGACCCATCTACGCGGGAAAGGCCTATGCCAGGGTCACCTTTGAAAACAGCTGGCCGCAGATGGCCACGGCCCGGCCGAAAGTCATGGAGATCAACGAACCGGATACGTCCCGGTCGGCGGAGATCGTGGATGCGGAGTTCACTCTTGATGATGCGGCCCTTAAAACAAAGGTTGTCGAGGTGCTGAAAGACGAAAGCGGAAAGATCGATCTGACGGAGGCGGACAAAATCGTCTCCGGCGGGCGCGGAATGAAAGGCCCGGAGAATTACAAGATCCTCGAAGAACTGGCCGATCTGATCGGCGGGACTGTCGGCGCCTCGCGGGCGGCCGTGGACGCCGGATGGCGGCCCCACTCCGATCAGGTGGGGCAGACCGGAAAGGTCGTTTCCCCCGGGCTGTACATCGCCTGTGGTATCTCCGGTGCGATCCAGCACCTGGCGGGCATGAGCACCGCCAAGGTGATCGTCGCCATAAACAAGGATCCCGAGGCGCCCATATTCCAGAAGGCCGACTACGGTGTGGTGGGAGATCTTTTCGACGTGGTGCCGGCCCTTACCGAGGAAGTCAAAAAGTACCTGTAATTCCCGCCTGCACGGGCACGGTGGGGAACCCCCCGTAAATCACCGGCGGGATGGAACGCAAGGAGAGGCGGACCCGGAGCCTTTCGCTGTTCATCCCGCCGGTATCCCGCCTTCCGTAAATCCCTGCCGTTTTTCCTTCCGTCGATCCGGCGTAATCCGCCTTCTTCCGCTCAGGCGCGATG
>CAZCVB010000297.1:0-2900 GCA_964501805.1 uncultured Desulfobacteraceae bacterium
GGGAAGACCGGTCCGATTTCGGCTGGTACGCGCACAGCGGTTCTTCGGCCAGAAAATCCCCGGTGGCCTCAAAGGCCCGCGCGCGGCACCCGCCGCAGAACCGGATATACTCGCACCTGCCGCATTTCCCCTTGTAGGCGGAAAAATCCCGCAGTTTCCGGAAGACCGGGGCGTCCCGCCAGATGGCATCAAAGGGGGCCTTTTTCAGATCCCCGCAATTCAGTTCCAGGTAGCCGCACGGCTGGATGATGCCGTCATGGGAAATAAAGCAGAAGGCGGTTCCCCCCAGGCAACCCCGGGTCACCGCGTCGAGCCCGTAGGTCTCGAAACTGACGGTTTCTCCCTTCTTTCGGGCCTCCTGGCGGAGGATCCGGTAATAGTGCGGAGCGCAGGTGGCCTTCAGGTGGATGGGAACCTTATCCCGCATCCGGTAGAACCAGTGTAGCAGTCTTTCGTATTCGAGGGCGTCGATCTCCTGGTTCACCATTTCCCGGGCCCTTCCCGTGGGCACCAGGAGAAACAGGTGATGGGCGGCGGCCCCCAGGCGGACCGCCATGTCCAGGATATCGTCGATCTCGGCCGCATTGTGCCGCGTAACCGTGGTGTTGATCTGGAATTCAAGGCCCCCTTCTCTCAGGTGACGGATCCCTTCCATGGCGCGTTCAAAGGCCCCGGGCACTTTCCTGAATCGGTCATGCCGTTCCCCGGTGGCGCCGTCGATGGAAATACTGACCCGCTGGATCCCGGCGGCCTTCATCTTTTCCACGATGGCCGGGGTCAGAAGGGTCCCGTTGGTGGCCATCACCATGCGGAGACCCAGACGGGTCCCGTGGCGGGCGAGGCGAAACACGTCTTCCCGCAGGAGGGGTTCTCCTCCGGTCAGG
Source organism: uncultured Desulfobacteraceae bacterium (assembly GCA_964501805.1). GTDB lineage: Bacteria > Desulfobacterota > DSM-4660 > Desulfatiglandales > Desulfatiglandaceae > CAZCVB01. The sequence continues at coordinate 885 of CAZCVB010000297.1, forward strand.
ATGACGATGGGCGTCCCGGTCCGCCGGATCTCCGCCAGGACTTCCATGCATTTTCCGGTATCCAGTTCCCCGGGATAGGGTCCCCTTTCGGAGCCGGCCCGGCAGTGGACGCAGTTGAGGTTGCACTTCCGTGTGACCTCCCATGCCACGAGCCTGGGAGGATTCTGTCGATCCCCTGCATGTTCCATCAATGGATGTCCTTTTTTTGTCCCCTGGTCCGTCAGGAGGCGAGAAGCCCCGCCGCCTCTTTGGCGAAGTAGGTGAGGATAAGATCCGCCCCGGCCCGCTTGATGGAGATCAGTATCTCCATCATGACCCGTTCCCCGTCGATCCACCCTTTCATTTCAGCCGCCTTGACCATGGCATATTCGCCGCTCACGTTATAGGCCGCCAGGGGGACGAGACATCCCTCGCGGACACGGGTAACGATATCCAGGTAAGGAAGCGCCGGCTTGACCATGATCATGTCCGCGCCTTCCGCCAGGTCCAGTTCGGCCTCTTTCAGGGCCTCCAGGGCGTTGGCCGGATCCATCTGGTACCCGGCCCGGTCCCCGAATTTGGGGGTTGAGTCCGCGGCATCACGGAACGGACCGTAAAAGGCGGAGGCGTACTTCACCGCGTAAGAGAGGATCGCCGTTTCCGTGTATCCGTCCCGGTCCAGGGCCTCGCGGATGGCGGCCACGCGACCGTCCATCATGTCGGAAGGGGCGACGATATCCGCGCCGCATCTGGCATGGGAAACGGCCTGGCGGGCGAGCAGCTCCAGCGTGGCGTCGTTATCCACCCGGGCGTCCCGAATGACGCCGCAGTGACCGTGATCCGTGTATTCGCAAAGACACACGTCCGTGATGACCACCATGTCCGGCACGTGTTCCTTGATGGCGGATACGGCCTGCTGAACGATGCCGTCCTCGGCCCAGGAGCGGCTTCCCAGCGCATCCTTGGCATCCGGCAGCCCGAAAAGGATGAGGGAGGGGATGCCCAGATCCCAGAGTTCTCCGGCCTCCCGGACGACGGTGTCCACGGAAAAGTGATACTGGCCCGGCATGGAAGGGATGGGATCCTTTACTCCTTTTCCGGGCTTTACGAAGAGCGGGGCGATGAAATCCTTTACGGACACGGATGTCTCTCTCACCATGTCCCGGATGGCGGGGGTCCTCCTGAGCCTGCGCGGGCGGATGATCATTATTCTGCCTTTCCTGCGATTTCCTCGTCGGTGAGATAACAGGCGGGATCCGGCGCCCAGATATCTCCGGTCACCGCCTCGGCCCGTACCCTGAAGTTGCCGCCGCAGATATCGAGCCACCTGCATTCGGCGCACCGGCCTTTCACATGGTTCTTTTTTTCCTTCAATTGGGCCATCAGCGGGTTGGAGAGATCCGACCAGATTTCGCTGAAGGGTCTTTCAAGGATGTTTCCAAAGGAATAGTGTCGCCAGAACTGGTCCGCGTGGACCTTCCCGTCCCAGCTGATGCAGCCGATGCCCCGTCCCGAGTTGTTCCCTTCATTCATCCGGAGCAAGCGGAGGACCTCTTCTGCCCGCGGGTTTTTTTCGGCCACCATCCGCAGGTAGAGGTAAGGGCCGTCCGCATGGTTGTCCACGGTGAGGACCTCCTTGGGCATGCCGCGGTCGTGCAGATCCCGGGTCCGGTCGATGATCATGTCCACCGTTTTCCGTGTCTCAGCGTGGTCCAGGTCCTGGGCGATCAGATCGGAGCCTCTCCCCGCATAAACCAGGTGATAAAAGCAGACCCTCGGGATATCGTGGGCCTCCAGCAGGTCGAAGATATGAGGGATTTCCTGAAGGTTCATCCTGTTGACGGTAAACCGGAGCCCCACTTTCAATCCGACTTCCTGGCAGTTCCTGATGCCCGCCAAGGCGTCCCTGAAAGCCCCGGCCTTTCCCCGGAAACGGTCGTTCACCTCCTCCATTCCGTCCAGGCTGACACCCACGTATGAGAGTCCGATCCGCTTTAGTTCCTGCGCTTTTTGGGGGGTGATAAGGGTGCCGTTGGT
>CAZCVB010000298.1:0-2868 GCA_964501805.1 uncultured Desulfobacteraceae bacterium
ATTTTGGCAATTCCCGGGGTTTTACAGCAGCGGGTAATTATTTTTTTGTCCGCTCCGTCGGACGCCGGAGGTCTGGTGGAGACATCGCTTCCCGTTGAAAAAACCGCATGAATCCTCTCTGAACTCACTCTTCCGGATACCGTCGGGATCAATCTTCATGATCAGTTCGATTACTTCCGGTCCGGGCAAGGGTATTTCGGACAGGTCGGGGGCGGCCGGGAGTTCGAATCCGGTATTGTCGCGGATCTCCTCCACCGTATGACCGGGATGACGGCTCAGACAGGCCGGTCAGAACCTTTTCATGAAAAACCTCCTTCCTTTCGGCGCGATTCTCCCCTTATGCGGATACTACGGCGCAAAACCGCGCACACCCGCCCTCACCGCACCCGACCGGGACCGGCCATGCGGCAGGCCTAAAGCTCGCCGCTCTTCTTCATCTTTTCAATGGCCTCGTCTCTCAACTCCTTTTTGAAAAGCTTTTCCGTGACGGTCAGGGGAAGGTCATCCTTGAATTCGATATATTTCGGGACTGCATAGGGCGGGAGGTGCTTTTTGCAGAAATCCCGAAATTCATCCTTGGTCAGTTTATCTTTATATTCATCGGTCAGCCGGACCACCGCCATGACCCGCTCGCTCCCCGGGGTATTGGGATCGGGAACACCGAAGGCGGCCGCCATGAGGACTCCCGGATGTTTGAAAAGGACCTCGTCCACGTCCGTTGAGTAGCCCTTCAGACCGGAAATGCTGATCATGTCTTTTGTCCTGTCGCTGATATAGAAGTAACCGTCTTCGTCCATCCTTCCGATGTCACCGGTATGGAGCCACCCGTCTTTCGTCAGACCGGAGCCGGGCTCGGGCCAGAATCCCTTCATCACCTGGTGTCCCTTCAAAAGAATTTCGCCGTCTTCACCCACAGGCACTTCTTCGCCGGTATCCGGATCCACCAGCTTGCATTCCGTATCGGGCACGGGGACGCCCAGTCCCCGCTTCTCCTGCTTCATGAATCCGGTAATCTTGGAAAAGGCCGAAACATTCAGGTGCGTCAGCGGTCCGGTCTCCGTGAGACCGTAGCCCTCGGACACCGGGTTCCCGATCTCCTTCTTGATCGCCTCCGACACCTCCAGCGGAAGAGGGGCCGCCGCGGACATGGGCATGATGTTCATCCTTCCCACCTTTCCCTTTGCCATTCGCATGAGCTGGGTGGGAACCGTCGGGACCAGCAGGGGGCGGTATTCCTTCATGGTATTCACGATCAGTTCGTTGTCTCTCGGATCGGGGATCAGGATGATGCGAAGACCCCAGTAGGCGGCCACCTGCTCGATATAATGGCCGTAGGCGTGAAACAGGGGGATGGTGATAAAAAACGACGCCTTTCCCATGATGCCTCTGGCCAGGGGCGCCAGCATCCAGGGAATCGTCTGCACGAGGTTGGTATACCGGTTGTAGTGGGTCAGCATCACGCCCTTGGGAACGCCGGTGGACCCGCCGGTAAAGGCCAGTTCACAAAGATCATCCATGGGATCAATATCGATCTCCGGAGCATTCGGGTCGTTATCATCCAGGAGTTTTCTGAATTCGTGCACGCCCTTCGGCAACGCCGTCGAGACCTCCTTGACGTCATACCCCTCGGTGGACGTCACGATAATATGCTCGACATCGCACTTGTCCTTTATCCCCAGTACACGCTCCAGGTCCTCTTCCCTGCAGATAAGGACCCGGCTCTTTGAACTGCCGGCCTCATGCAGCAGCCCTTCATCCGTCCGCATGATACTGGTGGGAACGACCGCCGCCCCCGCCTTCATGACCGCCCAGTCGCTGATGATGAATTCAATGCAGTTGGGCAGAAAAATACAGACCTTGTCCCCTTTTCCGACCCCCATCTCCGCCAGGGCCGCGGCGAGCCTGTCCACCTGTATCCGCAAGGTCCGGTAATTTATTTTTCGTCCCAGAAAAAGGATTGCCGTCTGTCCGGGATATTTTTCGGCAGCGTCGTCAAGCGCCTTGAATACCGGCACCTTCGGATAGGGCTCAAGGCTTTCCTTCAGCTTGTAGGGTCCCAGTTTATAACTTTTCAACCACGGTTTATCTGCATACCTCATACTTGATTCCTTTCCTGTTGTTCCGGATTCCCACCGGTTCATTTTCGCGGCGGCCGGGCATAGGCGGCTCCACGCGCAACGCAATTTTTTCCGAAAACATGCCGGCCTCCATCCGCACGGCACGCGCGTTCACCGGGGCACGAAACATGCCCGCAAGCGCTCTCCACATGCCCCTGTTTTCAGGCGGCCCCGGGCTGGATAAGCCCATCGGACCTTATTTTATGACAACGGGACAGGGGTTATTTTCCCCATACATCTTCTATCAAATCCTCCAGGCCCAGATCTCTGAGTTTTTCAGGCGTCGGTTTTCCCGTCGCCTTGTCCCATCCCCGAAAATCATAATAGGCGTCCAGCGCCTTATCCAGATCCTCCCGTGAGATCACCATCCCCTTGGCCGGTCCCTCGGGCAACGGATCGTCGTGCAAACGGGGAGGGAGGCGGTCATCGGCGCGGGTGATCCCTTCTCTGACGTTATATGCCCTTACAAGGTTGTAGACCCGTTCACCGGTTTTTCTGAAATCGTTGACATCGAAGTCATATCCCGTTGCTGTGGCCACGAGTTCGACCCATTCCTCGGCCTTCAGCAGCATGCCCATGAACTTGCAGCAACCCGCCAGGTCAAAGAACGTCAGCGCGTTTTCCTGATCCACAAGCACCTTTGCCTCGGCCGGATCCAGCACGAATGCGTCCTCGATCTTGCTGTCATCCACGATCAGGAAGGGAGTGTCTATGAAAGTGGGGCCTTCCACATAACCGGTAATATGATCTC
>CAZCVB010000299.1:0-2865 GCA_964501805.1 uncultured Desulfobacteraceae bacterium
TGGATACGGCACGCTCAATGGCCTCGCACAATCCGGGCGCCGTCTCACCGGGAATTCCATAAGGGGACGCCGCCGCCATGAGCGTTTCAGGGGTCGCGGCCCGGAAATAGACCGGGCGCGTATAAACGGCATAATCCGCAAGCGGGACGATCTCCCTCAGCAGCGGCCCGATGGCCTTGTCCGCCATGACGCCGAGAACCAGGATCAAGCGTTTATACCGGAACCCGGATTTCAGGGACCCGGCCAGGGCGCGTGCCGCGGCGGGGTTGTGGGCGCCGTCCAGGATGACCGTCGGATTTTTCGACACGACCTGCATCCGTCCCGGCCAGTCCGTGTTTTTCAGGCCGTTCCGGATATGGTCCGCCGATATGTCGAACCCTTTTCTGGACAGAAGTTCCGTCACCCCGAGGGCCACGGCGGCGTTTCGTCCCTGGAAACGGCCTTTCAGGCCGAGTCCGAGCCCGTTGAATTGCCGGTCAAGCCCGTAGTAATGGAGCCCGGAGCGGGTGGTCCGGTAACGCATGTCAATGCCGACCCGCCACAGGGGGGCCCCTTTTTCCTCGCATACATCCCGGAAATACCGGACCACCGACGGGCGGGTGACGCCGGTCACGAGATCGACGCCCTTCTTGATGATACCGGCCTTTTCACCGGCGATCTCCAGGAGACGCGACCCGAGAAAATACTGGTGGTCCAGGGCGATATTGGTGATGACGGAAACAAGGGGGGTAATGATGTTTGTGGCGTCCAGCCGCCCCCCCATCCCCACCTCCATGATGGCGATATCGGTCCGCTCCCTTGCGAAATACAGGAGTGCCATGGCCGTGGTGACTTCAAAAAACGTGGGCGGGCTGTCCGGCGCCATGACCCCCCGCAATTCGGCGATCAGGGCCGCGGCCTTTTCACGGGAGATCTCCTCGTGGTTGATCCTGAACCGCTCGGTGAACCGGACCAGGTGAGGGGATGAGTAGAGGCCCACCCTGAGCCCCGCCTGCGCCAGGATGGCGGCCACAAATGCGGCCACCGACCCCTTGCCGTTGGTTCCCGCAATATGGATATAGCGTTGTTCCTTCTGGGGATCCCCGAAGGCCTTCATCAGGTTGGCTGTTTTCGACAGCCCGAATTTGATGCCGTATTTCTGGAGACCGTAGAGGTATTCGATCCCCTCTTCGTAAGGGGATGGTTTTTTTTTCATCCGGAAGACAGCCCTTTCGAGAGAGATTCAGGCCTACCGGCGGGTGGTGCTCCCGGTCACCGGGAAATGCACGATCCGGGATGCGGATTCCACGCGCGTCTACTCGCGATCGGACGGTATTTTGGTCAAACGGCCGGGCCTTTGTCAATCCCAAACATGCGCCGCCCGTAAAAAGGCATTGCAACATCGGGCCGATGCGCCCCGCAGGTGATGGATCGCAGTCCCGGGGATCAGGGGATGACCGGTTCCCAGGTCCCGGCCTTTCCGAATTGCGATGAACGATAAACCGCGCCGTTGCTCGACGCGTACACGTACTTTCCGTCCGCGCTGCACGCGATGCCCGTGCCGTTTCCCCTGAAAGTGAGCTTTCGGACCGATCCCGCGTTCGCCTCGGGCGTGATGACGGTGGATATGGGCCGTCCCCACAGGTTCAGGGCCAGGAGAACGGCAATGACCAGCAGCAGACCCCGCATAAAGATATCCCTTTTCATGAGACGTGTTCCTCCTCCGCGAAAAGAAAATAGATCTGAATTGAGCGCTTCAAATTTTGATGATTTTCAAACAATACCTTTACCGAATTCCCGCACCTGATGGATAATGACAATCCCGGAAAAATCGATGAGTATCTCAGTGATATCACGCGGAAAAAGTCTTTCATCAAAACTTGAAGAGCTCAATTCAGGTAGAAAAAGATCCGTCACCGGTGTCCCGGGCCCGGCGCGGCATGCGTTTTTCAGGCGTAATCGTCGGGGTCCGGTTCGGCCCACACGATGTGGTCCTTGTTGATGAAGAAGATCTTTCCCGAACTCTCCTTCAGCTCAACGTCGAACATCACCAGGAACTGGCTGTCCACCTTGGTGAAGAGGTCGGAGACCCTCTCGTGCATACCGATATTGACTTTTCCGGACAGGGTCGCCCCGTCGGTCGTCTTTACGGTCAGCTTCCGGTACACCTTCCGGTAACGAAATTTTTTTTCTTCCATAGGGCAATGCTCCTTGTTTTATTCACCGGTATCTTCAGCGTTCCATACGGCTGCCGGAGGTTTTTCAACCCGTTTCCCTGGCCCTTGCGCCGGCCGCCGGGAGGACCCGTATAAGGAAAGGAGACGGAAGCTTTTCTTTCATCAGTAATTATGGAGAGTTATCTCAAAAACACGCGGTCGAGTCAAGGACTTTGGCGCCGGGACATGGAAATGCGGGAGATGCCGGCCGTTCCGTGTATTTTCAGGACAGCGCGTTTTGTGAATCGCAAGCCGGTTTCAGGTATTGAAAAGGGCGGGTCCGGGATGATATCCTGGCGGAAAAACGGGAGAGCGTCTCTTCTCCGCCGGTGAAACGCATGACATTGAACATCTCTGAAATTTTTTACAGCATCCAGGGAGAATCCTCCTTCGCCGGCAGGCCGTGCGTATTCGTGCGTCTTGCCGGGTGCAACCTGGACTGCGCCTATTGTGATACCCGGTATGCGCATGACGGCGGAGAGACGGCGGAGACGGCGGAGGTCCTGGACCGGGTCGAGGCTTACCGGTGCCCCCTGGTTGAAATTACAGGCGGGGAACCCCTCCTCCAGGAAGAGACCCCGGTCCTCGTCAGCCGGCTTCTCTCGCGGGGGTTCCGGGTGCTGCTGGAAACCAACGGGTCCCTGGACATCGGCCGGGTGGACACGCGATG
>CAZCVB010000300.1:0-2840 GCA_964501805.1 uncultured Desulfobacteraceae bacterium
GCCAGCCGCTGATGGCCGTAGTTCCCCTGCAGGACGCATACGTGGTGGCTAATTTCAAGGAGACCCAGCTCAGGGACATCCATCTCGGCCAGAAGGCCCTGATCAAGGCCGACACCTATCCGGGCCATCCGTTCCATGGCCGGGTATCCGGGATCGGCGCCGGGACAGGAGCGGCGTTTTCCCTGCTGCCGCCGGAAAACGCCACGGGCAACTGGGTCAAGGTGGTCCAGCGGGTCCCGGTCAAAATCCTTCTCGACCGGCCGCTTTCAGAAAAATACCCGCTCCGGGTCGGCCTTTCCCTGAAAGTAACCGTTGACACCACGGACAAGAGAGGTCCCCTGCTTTCGGGGCCGAACGCGTCCGCCAGACCTTAGGCGATCCCGGTGGACCCGGCATCCATCCCGAAAGTGAACAAGTGGCTGGTGGCCTTCACGGTCATCCTTCCCACGTTCATCGAGGTCATGGACACCAGCGTGGTGAACGTGTCCCTGCCCCACATCCAGGGCAGTCTCAGCGCCGGCGTGGACGAGGTGACCTGGGTCCTGACCTCGTACCTGGTTTCCAACGCGGTGATCATCCCCATTACCGGCTGGCTGGCCGGCATTTTCGGCCGAAAACGCTATCTCATTTTTTCCGTCGTCCTGTTCACCCTCAGCTCCATTGCCTGCGGCGCCTCCACCTCCCTCGGCATGCTGGTGGTCTCCCGGATATTCCAGGGCATCGGGGGCGGGGGGCTCCAGCCGCTGTCCCAGGCCATCCTGCTGGAAACCTTTCCCCAGAGGGAACATGGCCAGGCCATGGCGGTATTCGGAATGGGGGTGATTTTCGCGCCGATCCTGGGCCCGGTGCTCGGGGGATGGATCACCGAGAGCTGGACATGGCGATGGGTCTTCTACATCAACATCCCGGCCGGCATACTGGCGATATTCCTGATCGGGCTTTTTATTTTCGATCCGCCCTATATCCGCCGCTCCAGGGGATCCGTCGACTACTGGGGGCTCTTTTTTCTCAGCGTGGGTCTCGGCTGTCTACAGATCGTCCTGGACAAGGGGGAACGGGAGGACTGGTTCCACTCCGATTTTATCCTTGTCCTTGCCGCGATCGCAATGGTGGCGCTTGTCGCCTTTATCCTGGTGGAGCTCAGGTCCCGGAACCCGGTGGTCAACCTGAGGGTTTTCCGGGACCAGACCTTTACGGTGGGAAACATCATCATGTTCTCCGGGTTCTTCGCCTTTTTCGGGAGCATCGTCCTTCTCCCCCTGTACCTTCAGCAGCTCATGGGGTACACGGCACTCTGGGCGGGGCTTATCCTGGGTCCGGGCGGGATCACCGCCATGTTGAGTATGCCGATCATCGGGATCATGATGAGAAAAGGGGTGAGCGCCCGGGCCCTGCTGGCCGCCGGGCTGGCGTTTTCGGCGGCGGCCCTGTGGATGATGTCCGGATTCAACCTGGAAGCGGGATTCAGCGCCATTGCCTGGCCCAGGGTGGTACAGGGTTTCGGCATGGGCCTTTTCTTTGTTCCCCTGTCGGCGGCCACCTACGTCAATATCTCCCGGAAAGACATGGGAAACGCCACCAGCGTCTTCAACCTGCTCCGAAACCTGGGGGGCAGCTTCGGCGTCGCCTTCAGCACCACGGTCCTCGCCCAGCGGTCCCAGTTTCACCAAGCGATCCTGACCGGGCATGTCACCCCTTTCAGCCCGGCGCTCCGGGAATACGCCCATCGGCTGCACCATCTGTTCCCGGGCCTTCCCCTGTCGCTCCACGACAGGTCCCCGGCCCTGGCGGCCCTTTACGGGGAAGTCCGCCGCCAGGCAGCCATGCTCGCCTTCAACGACACCTTCTGGATATGCGCCTGGATCACGGCCGTTCTCATCCCCCTGACGTTTCTCATGCGCACATCCCCCCGAAAGGATCCCGGCCTTTCACAGGCGCGGACGGCCGCCGAGAAGTAAGCCCCGGGGAATATCGTGGTGGTCAGGCCCTGCGGATTTTTTTCACCCAGGCCCCGGCTCAGCGGATAAAACGGGATCTGGATCCCTTTCAGGAAAATCGTGGGACTGTGAGACAAAAGCGCCTTTATTTCAGATGAAAGCGGATGGGCACTTTGACCCACATGGCCACTTTTTTTCCATCTCTCTCCCCCGGGATGAACACCCAGTTTTTCACGGCGGCCACGGCGGCGCGGTCCAGGACACGGTACCCGCTGGAGGTGAGGATCCGGAGCTCGGCCACCCGCCCGGCACGGTCGATCCTGGCCTCGAGGACCACGGTCCCTTCATACCCCCGTCTCCTGGCGATTCGGGGATACGGCGGCCTGGGGCTGGATCCGTACCTCGGCGTGGCCATGCGGATCACCGGGGGCGCGGTCACGGCGGTAGGCGCGGTCACGGATGTTACGGGAAATGACGCCTCCGGTGTAAGAACCGGGCCCGGCACCTCCGGGACACGCCCTTCCTCCCCGCCCGTCGGAGAAGGCGATGTCGCCACCGGGGGAACCGCCGCCGCTTTCATCGGGGCGGGGGGCGCCGGGGGCGTGACCGCCCGCTTCCTGATCTGCGGCTTCAGGGTGTGCCTTTTTTTCTTTACGGGGATCTTTTTCCTTTTTTTCTTTCGGGGGACCGCCTTTTTGACGGGCGGCGCGATCGCGGCCCGGACAACGGGACGGGGCGCCGGGGGGGCAACCGGCCGGGACGGAAAAAGGGGTTTCGGGCGGCAGGCCGTGAGTGCCAGATTCAGCACGCGGGGGACAGGTCGGGGGATGGTTTCGTGTCTCAACTGGGGGGACGGGATGAGCAGGAGGAGTGCGTGCAGCGCGATGGCCGGCGCCGCGGCAT
>CAZCVB010000301.1:0-2835 GCA_964501805.1 uncultured Desulfobacteraceae bacterium
TTATTATTCAAGGAGGTTGAAATGGCGTTGATGACACCGGAGCAGTTTGAAGAGAGTTTGAAGGACATAAACCCAAGGGTCTTCATGAACGGGAAACAGGTGGAGAACATCCTTGAAAACAAAAACACCCGCACGGTTGTGGAAGCCAACAAGGCCAGCTACCGCTGGGCGCTGGACCCCAGGTACAAGGACATCATGACCTGCCATTCCCCCCTCATCAATGACACGGTCAACCGGTACACCCATGTGAGCGCCAGCACCGACGATTTGGTCAAAAAGGCCGAGGCCGGCACCTTTACCGCCGAAATGCTGGGAACGTGCATCTATCGCTGCGTCGGGTACGATGCCTTTCATTCCCTGGCCGCCACCACCTGGGAGATGGACCGGGATCTGGGAACAGAGTACAATAAAAAATTCCTGGAATACCTGAAGATGGTTCAGACAAAGGATCTGTCCGTGGCCGGCGCCCTGACCGAGCCGAGGGGCAGCCGGGGGAAAAAGACCCTGGCCTGGAAAGATCCGTATCTTTCATTAAAGATCGTTGACAGAAACGACGACGGCATCGTGGTCAGGGGCGCCAAGATCAACATCAGCGGGGCGTTCGCCAGCCATGAACTGGTGGTCCTCCCCCAGGCGGCCCACTTCGAGGGAGAGGAAGATTACGCAGTGGCGTTCGCCACGCCCACCGACGCGAAAGGGATTACCTACATCTGCCAGTACACGCCCTATTCCGCGGAACGGGACCTGGCGGATGATCCCGAGGAGCTGGGCAACCCGATTTATGGGCAGCGGGAGACGTCGATGGTTATCTTTGACGACGTGTTCGTCCCGTGGGACCGGGTCTTCCACTGCGGCGAGTACAAGTACTCCGTCAAGCTGGTCACCCGTTTTGCCAGGACCCACCGCATGACCTGCGGCGGGACCTGCAAGGTGGGCTTTATGAACCAGATCATCGGGGCCGCCAAACTGATACAGGAATACAAGGGCCTTGAAAAGGCGACCCACATCAACGAGCAGTTGATGGAGATGGTGGTGTTGCGGGAGACAGGCCGGGCGTGCGGACTTGCCGCCGCCCAAAAGGGCGCAGAGGAACCGGTGGGTTCCGGGGTGTTTCTGCCCGACGAAATGATGGGCAATGTCTCCAAGCTCAACGTGTGTAATGCCTTCTGGCGGGTCATGGCCCTGGCCGGGGATATCGGGGGAGGACTGATCGTCACCCTTCCCTCCCTCAAGGAGCTGAAGAATCCGGAAGTAAAAGATTATGTGGAGGAATTCTACAGCTTTGGTTCCGACGAACCCACGGAAAATATCATGAAGGTCCACAAACTGCTCCAGAACTGGACCGCCGGGCTCCACGGGGTGGGCACCTGGCACGGAGCCGGGCCGGTGATGGCCCAGAAGATCATGCTGCAGCGGGTCATTGATTACGAACACCCGAAAAATATTGTCAAGCAGACCCTGAACATCAAGGACAAGGACGACAAATAATAACCCGCGGGACACCGCAAGATCCCGGAACCCGACCGTTTTTCTCCCGGGCCCCAACGGCCCGGGAGAAAATGAGGAGGATGCCAAATGGAGACCTATACCGGAAGAAACCGTGTTTCGGCGGCCTTTAAAAAAACATTTACCGAGCAGGATGTTCCAATTGACAGGATTCCGGTCTACCCCATCATGGGCCAGTGCAACGCCCAGCTTGTCGGCGCCTCCATCCGCGAATTCCTGCTGGACCCGAAAATCTTCGTAAAGGCGCAGGTCGCCGCCTACGAACGCTACAAGCCGGATATCATGGTCCTGCAGGGCGACCTGCTCATGGACGTGGAGGCCATGGGAAACGAACTTAGATTTCCCGAGGACAGCATGTGCATTTCCACCAAATATGTCCTGAAAGACAAGGGAAAGCTCAGTTCCCTCCAGGTACCCGATCCCACCAAGGACGGCCGCATGCCCGTATACCTGGAGATCCTGGCGGAGACGAAGAAAATCATTACCGATGCCATCGTTTCCGCGGTGGTGGCCGGGCCGTGGACCACGGCCATCGGTCTCAGGGGCGCCAATGAATTGATCCGGGACGCCATGAAGGACCGGGATTATGTCCATGAGCTCATGGAGTTCTGCTGCCAGGTCTCCATCTCCTTTATGGAGGCCATCCGACCCCTCAAGGTCGGGCTCAGTTATTCCGAGGCCCCGGCCTCATGCAGCCTCATTTCTCCCAAGATGTACCGGGAATTCATTTTCCCGTATCACAAACGGATCGTGGATCATTTCAAGGAAAAAAAGGCGGGGCTGGGCCTCCACATCTGCGGTTACACCGACCCCATTCTGGAAGACATGGTAAAGACCGGCGTCACCAACATCAGCATCGACGCTCCGTCGGACCTGGCCAAGGCGGTGGAGGTCACCCGGGGAAAGGCGGTGCTCATCGGCAACGTCAATACCAATCTCTTCTTCTCCGGAAGCAAGGAAGAAATGAAGCAGGCCATCGAAAACTGTCTCAACGTGGCACCCGCGGACAGCGGCTATATCCTTGCCTCCGGCTGCGAGGTGCCGGGCGTGGCGCCGCCGGAAAAGGTGGACTGGTTCATGCAGATCGGAGACGAACTGGCCCGTAGCCGCAACTGACTCCGGCTAAAGCCTCTTTCAAGCGTGTTGAGGGGTCCCCGATATGGGACCCCGGCGCGCTATCCGGCTGGCAGGGGCCCCATTTTCCACAGCACGACCAGGGAAACCGCCATGCTCACCCACGCGGCGGCCCGGATCAGGCGCACGGCCACATGGACCTGTTCCGGTCCCGGGTCCGGGAATTCCCGTCCCAGCCAGGGTTTTTCCCTGAGC
>CAZCVB010000302.1:0-2827 GCA_964501805.1 uncultured Desulfobacteraceae bacterium
GTTGAAGGGACCACGTATCCCTGCCCCAGCATGAAAAATCCTCCCGCCAGGGTCAGGGAGAAGGCGCCAAGGGTGAATAATCGGCATCTTACCCGGAGGGTGGCGACGCCGAAGGCCTCCGCCATGGCCGGATCCGTGCCCGTGAGAGCGGCCTGGTATCCGGTGCGGGTGCCGGGGAGGCGGACCGCCGTGAGCACGGCGGCCAGGGAGAGGGCTGAAAGCCCGAAGAATGCCGTATTCAGGTAGCCGGCGCCGGGCAGGTAGAGTCCGTCCGTTCCCCCGGTGATCTCCCGCAATTGCCCGGCCAGGGACAGGCACAGGTAAAGGAGCGCCAGGTTGGCCAGGGCAAAGGCCTCTTTTCCGAGGCGAAAGAAGAAAAGTGTCGTACACAGCGCGGCCGCAGTTCCCGCGATGGCGGGGAGGAAGAGGGCCGGGAGGATAGGGACCCCCGCCCGGACCAGCAATCCCGTGGCGTAGGCCCCCAGACCCACGAAGACGCCCTGGCCCAGGTTGAGATACCCGGTTTTTCCGCCCACCAGATGGAAACTCTGGGCCAGGACCAGGTAAAGGAGGCCGTCCGCCACGGTCCGGACATGATAGGAACCGCACATGAAGGGCAGGGCGGCAAGGCCCGCCGCCCCCAGTGCGGCGATCCCCCATTTGAAACGCCCGGGACGGATCATGGTTTCGCTCCTTTGCGACGCGGGCAAAGCATCCGGGACAGCCGTCCGGCCAGGGGCGCCAGTCCGTCCGGGCTGACCATCAGAAGGAGCAGCAGCGCGGCATAAGGGGCCCACGCCTGGGTTTCGGCGCGGCCCCAGAAACCGGAGAGGACCTCTACGGCGCCGAGGACCAGGGCGCCCGCGAGGGTGCGGGACAACCTGCCCATGCCCCCCAGTATCACCACGAAAAGGGCCTTCAGGGTCAGCGGGATCGCCAGGTGCCCGGTCACGGGATACAGGGCCGCGTAAAAGGCGCCGGCCATGGCGGCCAGGGAGCACCCCAGGGAGAAAACCGCCAGGGAGATCCTTTGGAAGGGGACGCCCATGAGGCACGCGGCTTCGCTCTCCTGGATACAGGCCCGGACCATCCGTCCGAAATCGGTCTTTGAGAGGACCAGGCCGAAGGCGCAAAAGGCCACCGTGACCATCCCGATAAGCAGGAGTTTAGAGGCGGGAAAGGAGACACCTCCCATCCGGATGACCGTTTCGTTCAGGGGCAGGGCGAAGGCCCCGGCCGGACCGTATCGGTTCAGCAGGTCCTCCGCCGTGAGGCTCACCCCTATGGTGACGAGGAGGTGCCGGGAAAGGATCTCCTGCTTTCCGTCTTCCGAATCCTCCGGCATTCCGGGCCCGGCAAGGCCCCATCGCCAGAGCGCGGCGCCGGCGGGCAGAAAGAGGAAAAGGACTATCGGAAAGGTCCAGGGGACCGGTATGTTACCCCTTGCGGCCAGGGTCCAGGCGGCCGCGCCCCCCAGGACCATGAACGCCCCGTGGGCGAGGTTCAGCACCCGCATGACACCGAAAATTAATCCCATTCCCATGGCCGCCATGGCGTAGACCGCCCCGATGAGGAGACTCGACAGGATGACATCCGGTATGTCCATTTACGGTTTCAGCCTCCCCGAGGGATACACGTGCCGGGCGGTGGCCCTGTCCGGCGGCCAGATGATTTCGTATCTTCCGTTTATGATCTGGCTGGGATAAGTGTTGATCGCACCGTAGCCGGTTTCATGAACACGGTTGATTCCGCAAAGGGTGCTGAATGTCCCGGTCTTCAGCGCCTTCATGACCTCCGGCCTGTCCGTGGTCCCGGCCCGTTCGTACGCGGCCCGGATCATCTGGAAGGCGCACATGTAAGCGGGGGCCCACGGGTAGTCGCGGGCGCTGATGCCGCTTTTTTTCAAGAGGTCGAGAAAGTCCGCCTCGCCCGCCGCCCCCATGCCGGGGGACCAGTAACTCTGGCCCACGACCCCTTCCGCGCCCTGTCCCAGGGCCTTTTGAAAGACGCCGCCGTGGTGAATGCAGTGGAATTCCTTTGCCCGGAGGCCCTTCTCCCTTGCCTGCTTCATGAAGGAGACGGCAAGGGGGAGGTTGGCTGATACGTATACGATATCGGCCCGGGCCTTCTTCAGCCGCGAGATGAGGCCGGAGAAATCCCGGACACCGGGCGGGACGATTTCGGCCATGGCGACGTGCAGCCCCGCCTTTTCCGCCAGTACCCGGGATCCCCGGTACACGCCTCTCGGGTGCATTGTGTCCTCTACCACGAATGAGACGGTGCGGGCCCGGTTCTCCTTCCCGGTCATCTCCCAGTACCGGTAGGTGTACCGGGGGGCCAGGTCGATGACGCCGGCCAGCCATCGGAAGCCCCGGTTGTAGATCTTGGGGGAATTGGCACACACCGCCACAAGGGGCGTCCGGCTCCGCTCCGCCATGATGCTCGCCGCGAATGTCAGGGGGCTGCTGTAGGGTCCCACAAGAAGGTCCACCCGGTCTTTCTGGGTCAGCCGCTCATAGTACCGGGTCACCACCGGGACCCGGCTCTGATCGTCATGGATCACGGCCCGGAGACGGACCCGCCGCCCTTCCTTTTTCAGAAAAAGGCCCCCCTCCCGGTTGACCTGCGCCTCCCATGCCCGGAACAGCCGCCTGAATGGTCCCACTTCCGCGGCAAAGTGGCCGCTGGCCGACACCGTGGCCCCGATGCGGATGACGTCCCCGCCCGCCCCGACCGGACCGCACAGCAGCGCCAGGAGGACGGCCGCCCCTGAAAATACGAAAACCGCCGTCAAAAACCGTTTTCTTTTCATGTGTCATCCTCCTTT
>CAZCVB010000303.1:0-2826 GCA_964501805.1 uncultured Desulfobacteraceae bacterium
GAAAAGACCAGCCCGGGAGGTCCGGAGCGGAAGGAAAGCGCGGCCGCCCCGAATGAATCTCCGGGGAAACGGGAAGAAATAAGGTCTTCCCGCCCGGACAAGGACGGGGTTCCCCGAACAGGGTCAAGGGACATCCGGTTTGCAGTATGATCGGGATTTCCCCTTGATCCCGGTTGCCAAAGGGATTACACTTTTCAGGTTGATTCCACGGAGCCCGTTAAATAAAAAAATGCCGGACCCGGCGGATGGATATCAGGGAGGAAAAGGATGGAAACCGCGGAACTCGATCCCCGCTTGAGGCGCATGGAACAGGCCCGGATGAAGGACCGGGTGGTGCTGGTACGGGTGGACCATAACGTGGTCAAGTCGGGCCGCATCAAGGATCCTTACCGCATTGAATCGACCTTCGGCACCCTGTACGCCATTGCCGAAAAAGGGGGCCGTCCCATCCTCATGACCCATGTGGGCCGCCCAAGGGATAAAAAGACCGGGAAGATCGAATGCCGTCCGGCGGAAAGCGTGGCGCCCATTGTCCGATACCTTGAAGAGCGGCTTGCCGTCCGGATCCATGTCCCCGATTTTCCCGTTGACCCGGATCGGGGCATCCTTCACTTGGACGACGCCATCCATGGTGCTGTGGATCGCCTCAGGTCGGGAGAGATCGGGATGATCTATCTCCCCAACTGCCGGTGGTTTCACGGCGAACAGGGAACCGCCGAAGAACGGTCCCGGCTGGCCGGGGAACTGGCCGGCCTGGCCGACCTGTACGTGAACGATGCCTTCGGTTCCTACCGCGCCCACGCCTCCACGTTCGACGTGGCCGGCAGGCTCCCCTCTTTCGCAGGGGTCCTCATGCAGAAGGAGCTGTCGAACCTCCACCGGGTGCTGGAACCTGAACGGCCTTTCGTGGCCGTGGTGGCGGGGGCCAAGTACGACACCAAGATCGGCCCGCTGATGGCCCTCCATGACAGGGTCGATCACCTGATCCTCGGGGGGCTCCTGTACAACACCTACCTCTCCGCCAGGTACGGGATCCGGATCGCCGGGGTATCCGGGGAAGACCGGGACCTGGCCATGGAACTGGTGGAGCGGGACAGGAAGGAGCGCAAAATCCTTGAACTGCCGTACCTGGTGGAATCGGATGTCTTCGGGGAGAGGACGGATGGCCGGTACCGGCGGGTTTCCATCGATGATTTCAGGCACGGCGGAACACTTGAGTACATCGTGGACGTGGATCCCGCATCCCTGGAGACGCCGCGCGTGAAGGAAATTCTGGGTTCGGCCGGGACCATCTTCGTCAACGCGGTCATGGGCCTGATGCCGCATTTTTACGAGGGCTCCCGGGCCCTCTACGCCCGGATCGCCGGGAACACCGCCGCCCGCAAGCTCTTCGGGGGCGGGGATACGCTACAGGAACTCAAGAACCTCTGTCCCGGCATTTACCTCTCGGGCCTCGACGCGCCGGAGACCTACTATTTCACCGGCGGCGGCAGCGTCCTGGCGGCCATCGAACAGGGGAGTCCTTACGGGCTGAAGCCGGTGGCGGCCCTCATGGAAAGCGGATGAGGAAACTCCCCATGTCCATCACGCCCATATACGATCCTGAAACGGCCGGCCGCGCCATGCGCGTGGCCGCCTTCATGTCCGGCTCGGGCACCAATATCCGGCAGTTGCTCCGGCGCCAGGCGGCCATAAAGGCCGCTGAAGGCGCGGCCCCGTTCGAGGTGGTGTTCATCTTCAGCGACCGCTCCGACGGGACCTGCGCCGGGGAACGGATCGCCCGGGAGGCGGGCATCCCCTATTTCAGCTACGACATCCGGGCGTTTCACGAAAAAAGGTCCCTCAAAAGAAGTGTCCGAACCGCGGAGGGCTTGGCCGCCCGGGAGGAATACGACCGGGTCCCCGCACGCCTGGTAAAGGCGTTCGGCATCGATGTCATCGCCCTGGGCGGGTACATGAGCTACACCACCCTCAACCGGTGCGTCAACGTCCACCCCGCGGATCTCTCCATCCGACGGCCCGACGGCCGGAGAAAATACGTGGGAGACCAGGCGGTCCGGGACGCCATCCTGGCCGGTGAGACCCGCCTGCGCGCCGCCACCCTATGGACCGATGCCGGCGTGGACACGGGCCCCCTGCTCATGGTATCGAAACCCGTGCCCGTGGACCTTCCCGCGCCCCTGGAACAGCTGAAAGAGGATCCTGAAAGATTCCGGACGGTCGTGGATCAACACCAGTCCAGGCTCAAGGAGACCGGGGACTGGATCATCTTCCCCCGGACCATCGAGATGATCGCCAGGGGGCGCTTCGGTCTGGACAAGGACGGCCGGGTTTATGTGGACGGGAAAAGGATTGCCGACGGATACCGGGAGGAATAGCCCGCAGGTGAACCGGTTCCGACGATGCAAAAAGGTGTTGTGTCCCATCCGATAAATTTCCAGGATGGAATTTAGATGTCCCATGCGCCTCTTGGGATTTCGTTTTACGGGGGTGGATTCTCTTTGAAAAACACGGGATATTATCCAGATGCGGGGATCGGACGCACCCCTGTTTTTTTATGGGATACAATTGTACGTTCAATAAATTACCTATAAAATCAATCGGTTTTGTCTTCCTTTTCACCTCCGGGACCATCGTCGAAAGGTTCAGCGCCGGCTCCCGTGCCATGGCGTCCGGGAGGATGTTTTTGTGCTTGACATCATTTCGCTCATGTTTATATATCGAAATAAATCTATTTAACGTGGACCTCTCCGCCGGCGTCTCAAGGGAGCCGGCGACCTGGGCCGCGCACGGCGCGGTTCTCACCGGGAACACCCGGAAAAGGAG
>CAZCVB010000304.1:0-1504 GCA_964501805.1 uncultured Desulfobacteraceae bacterium
GTGGGCGGGCTTTGACGACCTGTCGCGCGGACTGAAACGGGGTGCCCCGGATTTTCGGCCGGGTATCGGACAAGGTTGTGCCTGGGACCCCTCCCCCGGCGGTTCAAGGGCCGGAAACGGTTTCCGCGGACCCGGCAGGTTAAATACAGAGGGGTGAGTTTATGAATATTGTTCAATTGAAGAAATTGTCCTATGACGAGGTAGCCAAATGCAATAAATGCGGGTTCTGCCTGCCCAGTTGCCCCACCTACCTGGTGAAAAAGGAAGAGGCGTATTCTCCCAGGGGCCGAAACGCCATTATCCGGTTCGCCATTGAAAACAAGCTGGAACTGAGCGGGGACACGGAGCGAGCCATTTTCACGTGCCTGGGCTGCGGGGCCTGCACGGCCGTGTGCCTGTCCAGCGTCCAGACCAAGGACCTCATTTTTCAGAACCGGGAATGCCAGGTGGATGAAGGGTTCTATCCCAAGATCGTCGACCGGCTGGTGAATACCCTGGATGATGTCAAGAACATATCCGACGATGACAACGAGGACCGGGCCGAATGGCAGGAACTGATCAAGGAATTGCCCGAGGACGCATTTGAAAAGGCGCACGCGGACATCCTTTTTTTTGTGGGGTGCGTGGCCTCGTTTTTCCCCATGGTGCAGAAAATCCCGGCGAACATGGCAAAGATCCTTCAGAAAGCGGGGGTCGATTTCACCATCCTGGGCGGCGACGAGTGGTGTTGCGGTTTCCCCCCTGGTGGGCGCCGGGATGCCCGAGCGGCTGGAGCAGATGAAGGCCCACAACCTTCAGAAGGTGGCGGACGTGGGGGCGAAGACCGTGGTTTTCACCTGTCCTTCCTGCTTCCACACCTGGAAACATTTTTATGATACGGACGTGAAGCTGATGCACGCCAGCCAGCTGATCGCGGAATTGATCCGGGACGGACGCATCCAGTTGAAAAAAGAGATCAACGTGACCGCCACGTATCACGATCCCTGCGACCTGGGCCGGAACTCCGGTGTCTTTGAAGAGCCGCGGGAGGTGATCAAGGCCATCCCGGGCCTCAATTTCGTGGAGCTTCCCCTGAACCGGATGTTCTCCGTGTGCTGCGGCGGCGGCGGGAACGTGGAGATGACCGACGCCGATCTCTCGGCCCAGGTGGCCCAGATGAAACTCGATTCCATCAAAAAAGTCGGCGCCGAGATGGTGGTGACCGCCTGCCAGCAGTGCGTCAGGACCATGGCGACGCGGGCCAGGAGGAGCAAGAGCGATCTGGCGGTAAAGGACCTGACCGAACTGGTCGTTGAGGCCATGGCGTAATCGCCTGTTTCAGCATTGCCGTAAAACCGGGGGTCTGCTGAAAGGCAGGCCCCTTTTTTAGCAACGTTTCGGGCGTTCCGGGAACGGAACGAGACGGGAGGCGGACATGAAAAAAGAAATCGCGGAGATTCTCGACGGGGCGGATACCACCGGGTGGAAGGAGATCCGGGTGGAGTTCGGGGACGAATTCCTGGAG
>CAZCVB010000304.1:1604-2819 GCA_964501805.1 uncultured Desulfobacteraceae bacterium
GGATACCACCGGGTGGAAGGAGATCCGGGTGGAGTTCGGGGACGAATTCCTGGAGATCCGGGTACCGCCGCAGTGCGTGACCCTCGGCATGAAGAAAATGCCCTGCCTCGCCAATTCCAAGGATGAGATCGCTCGGTTCCCCCACGATCCCGGAAATCATCGCCGCCAAGGGGAAACCGGCGGCTGAGATCACGGTGTGCGTGACCGTTTCCGACATCACGCGGCCCGTTCCCTACAAGGGGGAGAACGGGATCCTCATGCCGCTCATGGAGATCATCGAGGGCGCGGGCGTGCGCCGGGAGAACATCGTTATCGTCATCGGCAACGGGATGCACCGCCCCAGCACAGAGGAGGAGCGGCTCTTCATGTATGGACCCGAAATCGTGGACCATTACCGCATCGTGGATCACGACTGCGATGATCTTTCCAGCCAGGTCCTGGCCACCCATACCTCCAAGGGAACGGAGGTGTACCTGAACCGGATCTTTTTCGAGGCGGACGTGAAGATCGTGACCGGGCTGGTGGAGAGCCATTTCATGACCGGGATCTCCGGCGGCCGGAAGGCGGTGTGCCCGGCCCTGACCAATACCAGGACCATTGAAAAATTCCACGGGGTGGCTTTCCTGGAACACCCCAACGCCACCAATCTGATCCTGGAAGGGAACCCCTGCCACGAGGAGGCCCTCGAGGTCGCCCTCACCGTGGGCGTCGATTTCATGATCAGCGCCACCCTGGACAACCGGCTCTCCATCACCGGGGTATTTGCGGGGGACATGGAGGCCGCGCACATGGCCGCTTTCGAGGCGATGAAGGAGTTCGTGCAGGTTCCCGTGGACGAGCCCTTTGATGTGATCCTGACCCACGCGGGCTATGTGGGACGGAACCATTACCAGGCCGTGAAGGCGGCGGTCTCGGCCATCCCGGCCGTCAGGGAGAACGGGCTGATCCTGATGGCGGCCAACAACGTGGACGTGGAACCCGTCGGGTCCCGGGAATACAAGACCCTCCTCCACCTGTTCAAGATCCTGGGGCCCGACGGGTATATCGCCATCCTGGATCATCCCGAGTGGGTGTTCACCAAGGACCAGTGGGAGCCGGAGATGTGGGGAAAGCCCTTCCGGAAGGTGGGGCCGGACGGCATCATCTACTGTGCGCCCCAACTGGACGCGGGCCATTTCGAGATCATCCCCGGGGTCGGCGGCCACGAGCTGATCC
>CAZCVB010000305.1:0-2816 GCA_964501805.1 uncultured Desulfobacteraceae bacterium
GAATACCATACGGGATCGAAACCGAGCGCCACCCCAAGGGGGAAAAAGATGGGGATGGTCAGCACCAGGAATCCCAGCGAATCGACAAAGCACCCCCCCACAATATAGATCATCAGGACAATGGCCAGGATGACATAGCGCGATACGGGCAATGACGTGGCGAATTCGGCGACGCTGAAGGGGAGCCGCGTCACCGCCAGGAAACGCCCGAAGATAATGGCGCCGGTCACGAGAAAAAAGACCATGCTGGAGATCTTCAGCGTATCCCTGAAGGAACTGATAAGCCCCTTCCAGCTCAGCCTGCCGAAGGGGACCGTGACGGCCAGCGTGAAAAACACCCCTGCCGCCCCGGCCTCGGTGGGGGTGAACAGCCCCACGTAGAGCCCCCCGATGACCAGGAGGAAGATGGCCACTGCTTCGATCACACCCCAGAGGGAATGCATCTTCTCCTTCAGGTCTGTCTTCGGTCCCGCTGGCCCGAGTTCCGGATCGATACGGCAAAGGATAAAGATGGTAAGGAAAAACAGGGTGCCCAGCAGGACCGCGGGCAGGATACCCGCCAGGAAAAGCCTTATGATGGATTGCTGTGTCTGCAGCCCGATGATAATCAGGACCACGCTGGGCGGCATCACCGTGCCCAGGGTCCCCCCCGTGGCGATGGTCCCGCTGCTGAGCAGGGCCTTGTATCCGTACTTTTTCATCTGCGGCAGGGCCACCGCGCCCATGGTCGCGACCGTGGCCGTGTTGGATCCGCAGATGGCGGCGAAAAGTTCATCCGCGCCGATGGTGGCGATGGCGAGTCCCCCCCGCCAGTGGCCGAACCACTTGTAGGCGGCCTCGTACAGCCTTTCGGCGATGCCCGAGTTGAAGGCGAGATATCCCAGGAAGATGAAGAGGGGCACCACCGTCAATCCGTACTTGGAGAAGGTGGTCCACACGTCCGTTCCCACCATGTTGATGGCGGCGTCAAAGGAGATGACATGCCAGAAACCGCAGAATCCCACGATCGCCATGGCAAAGCCGACCGGCATTCCCAGGAGAAAGAGGGCCAGCAGAAGAATGACGATGCCGATAATTCCGGTTGCAGCCAGGCTCACGCGGATTCCCCCTGTTTTCCGGAAAAGGATCTCAGTGCTTCAACCAGAAAGACCAGGGTCAGGGAAAAACACCCCAGGGCCACCGCGTAGGTAAACGGATAGTAGATGATACGCAGGGTCTCGGTGACCTCCCCGGTGCTTCGGAGATTCCCGGCATACTTCGCCACCTCCCAGCCGATCATGGAAAAAAAGGCCCCGCAGAGGATGCCGTTGATGCCGTTGAGAAGCCCCTGGATCTTTTTTGGAAATCCCAGCACCACGATGTCCACCGAGATATGGCCGCGCCGGATCTGGGTATATCCCAGCGCAAATGCGGTGATCACCGCGCCGAGGTATCCCATGAGTTCAAAGGTGCCGCGAATGGGCACCCAGACGACGCGACAGAAAATGTTTCCGCATGTCAGGATAATCATGACCGCCAGGAGACAGCCCGCAATCCAGAGGAGGCCCTGATTCAACAACCGGCTCACCTTCTCCAGAAATTCCATCCTCTTCCTCCTGTCCCGGCTCTCGGTGTCAAGATAAAAATTTTGGAGCGGTCCAAAACCCTTATCTTGACGCCCGTCATTCTCACGGATTGCGGACATGCCATAAAAATATGCATATCCGCAATCCGTGGATGATCCATCAGCCATGGCCCCGGGCTATCGGCCCTGGTACATAACCGAAAACGCCTTGATGTCCCGGACGAGTTTCTTGGCCGGAACGCCTTTGGCGCCCGCCTTGGCGATCCATTTGCTTGTAATGGGCTCAAGCAGCTTGCTCCACTTGGCCTTTTCAGCCTTGGAGAGACGGATGACCTTCACGCCCTGTTTCCGTTTGGACCAGGCCACCGACGCCCTGGCGTGCCGGTCCATGTACGCGCCGGTCCATGCCGCCTGCTGGGTCCCCAGCTCCTCGAACACCTGCTGAACACTTTTCGGCAGGGAATTCCATTTTTTCATGTTCATGACCACGGCAAAGGGATACACGGCCGCGTCGGTAACGGTGACGTACTTGCAGGGCTCGGCGAACTTGAAATCCTTCATGACCTCCAGGGAGGAAAAAAGGCCCTTGACGACGCCCTTCTGCAGCGCCTCGGGGGTCGCCGGCATCGGCATGCCCACCGGGTTGGCGCCCCAGGCCTTGAGGATCTGCGCCGCGCCGCCCGACGCCCGCAGGTTCACACCCTTGATGTCCGCCAGGCTCTTGATGGGAATTTTCGACATGACATTCGACGGCGCGGTGGTGAACATGGTCAGTACTTTTACCTTGGAAAAGGCCTTGGGCTGGTACTTCCGGTAAATATCCCACAGGACGAGGCTTCCCACCAGGGAATTGGGGATGCCGAGAGGGAGGCTCGTGGCGTTGGTGATCATGAAGCGTCCCGGCTGATAGGCCATGCAGAGGCAGCCGATATCGGCCTGACCGGCGATCACGCCGTCCATCATGTTCTTGGCTCCCAGCAGGGTTCCGCCCGGAAATGTCTTGATGACCACCTTGCCGTGGGTCCGCTTCTCCACCTCTTTTTTCCAGCGCTCCATCTGGATGCATGGAAAGGTGGGGGCGGGTGGAAAATTGGCATAATTCAGTTTAATGGGTGCCGCGGAAACGGGCGCCGGGGTCCAGGAAAAGGTGAACACCGCCGCCAAAAAAATTCCGGCCAGGATAAATCCAATTTTTCCTCTCATCTTTAAAACCTCCTTGTATGGTGGACAAAAGGTTATCTCCTCCGAACGA
>CAZCVB010000306.1:0-2809 GCA_964501805.1 uncultured Desulfobacteraceae bacterium
TGGCACTGATCGCCGTGCCGGGCGTCTTCCCCTTCGTTTCCCGCCGTTACGTCTACATGGCCAATGACATGACCATCCACGTGATTGTCACGGTGGGCCTCAGGCTCCTGGTGGGCTATGCCTGCTTCCCGCCATCGGGGCCTGGGGGACCGTCTTCTGCATGACCGGGCGCCACCTGCCGTCCTTCCGGCCCTTCTCCCGGCCGGCCTTGAGGAAAGCCCTTATCCCTCCGCCGAGGCGCCCGCTTTTTCTCCGAAACGGTTTCAACGCATGGCACGTGACGCACTTTTTTATTGTGTTTATTCGATAAATCAGTATAAAACAACAAAAGAGTAAAAGGGAAGTGCGTTTTCCATTATTAATGGAAAACGTACAATTATCTTGACGAATGACGCTTGGTTTTGCAATGGCGGGCGTGATGCGGATACCACCGCGCCCGCCGTCATGTTCAAACCGGCGTCGGAACCGCTCCTGATGTTGCAGCAGTAGAGGGCCCTGCGGCCCCGGGAAACGAAGGGCGAGGTCCGCCGTACATGCGATATCGGGACTGACGCTGATCAAGGAGATGGCCGATGGAAGAAAGAGATGTCATGGAAGTGGATGTCCTGTTCGTGGGAGGCGGCATCGCCGGCCTGAGCGGGGCATTCCATCTTGCAAATCTGATCCGGAAACATAACGAAAAGGTTGAACAGGAAGGGGACGGGAAAAAGCTGGACGAAATCATGATCGCCGTCCTGGAAAAGGCGGCCTTTGTCGGTTCCCACAGCATCTCCGGGGCGGTCATGGACCCGGTCGCCCTCAAGGAGCTGATGCCCGATTTTCTTGAAAAAGGCGCGCCCATGGAGGGGGAAGTGACGCGGGAGGAGGTCTGTTTCCTGACCGGAAAAGGCCGGATCAAGGCGCCCATTATTCCGCCTCCGCTGAACAACCATGGATCCTACGTCGTCTCCCTTTCCCGCCTGGTGGAGTGGCTTGGAGAGAAGGCGGAGTCCGCCGGGATCGATATCTTTCCGGGATTTTCCGGGACCGAGATCCTTTATGACGGCGACCGCGTCATCGGTGTCAGGACCGGGGATAAAGGGATCGATTCCGACGGCAGCCGGAAGGCCAATTACGAGCCGGGCATCGATCTTCATGCCAGGGTCACCGTTTTTGCCGAAGGCTCGAGGGGCAGTCTCGCCAAGACCCTCATCCAGAAATTCGGCCTTGACCAGGGAAAAAACCCGCAGAGCTACGTTGTCGGGGTGAAGGAGGTCTGGGAGATCCCCGAAGGCAGGATGAATCCGGGAGACGTCATCCATACCATGGGCTATCCCCTCGCAAGTGATACCTACGGCGGCGGCTTCATATACGGCATGAAGGACAACAGGGTCTCCCTGGGGCTCATGACCGGCCTTGATTACGCGGACCCGTGCCTTGACCCGCACGCGAAATTTCAGAAGTTCAAACTGCATCCGTACGTGGCGGATATCCTGAAGGACGGGAAGATGGTCCAGTACGGGGCGAAAACCGCGCCGGTGGGCGGCTATTTTTCAATCCCCAGGTGCGCCCTGGACGGGGCCGTCATTGTCGGGGATTCGGCGAGCCTTTTTATCAGCCAGAAGATCAAGGGGATCCATGTGGCCATGAAATCCGGGATGCTTGCCGCGGAGACCATCCTGGAGGCCCTCCTGGCCGATGATTTTTCCGAGACCCGGCTGCAGACCTATGAGACCGGCCTGTTCGACAGCTATATCGGAAAGGATCTCTACAAGGTCCGTAATTTTCACCAGGCCTTCCAGAAAGGGCTCTGGAGGGGGATGATCAAGGCCGGGTTTCAATATCTCCTGGGAGGGCGGATCCTCAAAAACCGGCTTTCCACGACACCCGATTTTTCGCATCTGAAAAAGGTGTCGGAGGTGTACGGGACCGATTCTCCCACCGATGAAATGAAGGGCGTCATCAAATACGACGGGGACCGCACGTTTGACAAGGAGACCGACGTCTATTATTCGGGAACGACCCATGAGGAGAAGCAGCCGCCGCATCTCAGGATCGGGGATCTCGATATCTGTTATACCCGGTGCAGGGAGGAATACCAGAACCCGTGCGTCACCTTCTGTCCCGCCAATGTCTATGAGATGGAGATCGACGAGGAGACGGGAAAGCCGAGCATGAAGCTCAATTTTTCAAACTGTCTCCACTGCAAGACGTGCGACATTAAAGATCCTTATGAAAATATCACGTGGGTGCCGCCCGAGGGAGGCGGCGGTCCGAAATTCACCATGATGTAATCCGGAAGGGGGAGCGGAAGCCCCGGTTTCTCATGGGGCGTCCGCTCCCTTCATGTCGGGAAACGGCCCGCCACCCGGTTCCGGACGGCGGTGAAGGGTTGACGGTCCGCGTAAACGGACCATCATCGAAGGATGAGGACGGACGACTCACTCCCCTTGATCAGGCGATTGACCTTGTTCCGGGAGAGGACCTTTTCGAGGACCGATTTTTTTCCCATCCACAGGGCCATGAGCCCCCAGTGGGCCTCCTGGGAGATGAATGCGTCGAAGGCGGATATCTCCACCATCTCCACCCACGGTTCCACGCCCCTGGCCCGGTAGTACCGCATGACCGCATCCACTTTGTGTTCCACCTCCGCCCTGATGGACTCTCCCGTGGTCAGGGCCACGATCTGGAGGCCGGCCCCGTGAAGGGTGACGAGCTGGTTGATCGTTTCAGTATTTTATTTACAATTATTTTGTGGCAAAATCAAAATTTTTCTGGTGAACCACTGGTTCGACATTGATTTCTTCGATGCCCTTAAGGATTCTTTCTC
>CAZCVB010000307.1:0-2804 GCA_964501805.1 uncultured Desulfobacteraceae bacterium
CGACGAGGCGATTGGCCCATCAAGCTATCGCCTTGAGGCGATAGTAGTTGACTCCTGCCGGCTTCTTTTCAGGGAATACATGGCCGCGTCCGCCCGGCTGATGAGGTCTTCCCGGCTCCCCCCCCTGACTGCGGGCGCGATCCCGGCGCTTACCCCCACGTGGATGTCCCCTTTTCGGTGGGAAAAAAATCTCTGTTTCCTGAAGTTTCGTTCAAACTCCGAGATCCGTTCCCGGGCCATCTCCTCGCTCATCCCCTCGATGACCACAGCGAACTCGTCCCCGCCGTACCTGGCCACGAAATCGTTTTTCCGGAAGGTATCCCGGAGGCATTCCCCCACCTTTTTGAGAACCCTGTCACCGGCGATGTGGCCGAAGGTATCGTTGATCCACTTGAACTTGTCCACGTCCAGGAGCACCAGCGAGAAAGGGGCGCCTCCCCTGTCCAGGGCCTTCTGGGCCGTTTTCAGGCGGAGATCGAAGGCCTTCCGGTTGTACAGGCCGGTGAGCCCGTCCTTCATGGCGGCGGTCTTGAACTGCTCCGCTTTTTTGGACATCTCCACGGCGTCTTTTTCCGCCTCCGCGATCCGCTTCCGGAGTCGGCCGATGCTCTCCCTGAACCTTTGATCCCGCGCCATCTCCTCTTTTTTGCGGGCCGCCACCAAGCGTTTGATGTTGGCCAGCTTCCGGATGACGGTGGCTTTTATCTCGCCCACGCCGGCCGGGAGGCTGAAGGTATCGATAATGGATCCCATTTCGCCGGCGATCCCTTTTTCGAACCGTTCAAAATCCCGGGCCCGGTCTTCCCCGGAAAAATCGTCGGCCAGGGCCTTTTCCAGCTCCCTGACCTGGTTCAGGAGGGTGAGGAAGGTGCTGTTGATGCCCCTGAAATCATCGGAGACCTTCCGCTTGAGATCCGATACGTACGCGAGGAAGGCCCGCGTGGGACCGTCGATCCCGTTCTGGAGGGCCTGTTTTCCGCAGTCGATATCAATGGCCTCCGCCCGGGCCTTCATTTTTTCCGGGACAGGATAGAAGTCCTCCAGGATGGCCGCCATGATCCGCCGGATGTTCCGGCATGCCTTGAGAAAATCCTTCGCCGTATCTTCCGTCGTGGTCATGGCCCGCCGAGTCTCCGCGGAAAAGACCTTCCGCCTGAGCCGGGTCATCTCTTTTTCGATCCGCTCCAGCGGCAGGTCGCCTTCCGCCCGGATCATCCCCCTGATGGCCTTCAGCTCCGGGGCGAAATCCGGGTGCATGTCCACCACCGTGCCGAAGGTGCCGACCAATTTCACGAGACACGCCCTTTCCCTGACCCATGTTTTTTCCAGCTGGAGATAGTCCCTCTTCAGCCGCTCCAGCCGAGCCGCATCCTTGTTGTCCATCCGGTCTCCCTTTTGTCCATGATTTCCTGCTTCAAGATTCAGCAGGAATCGTGCCAAACCGGATAATAGATGGAAATTCAATAATGACAGGTGGTTGAACCATGATCTGGAAGGGAGGCAAGAGATGGGGTGACCCGGAACCCGACGCCGGAGACCCGGAGCGTCGGGGTCTTGACGGAAAATCAGGCCCAGGTAAGCGTTGCACCTGATTTTTCCGCGGCACCCGTGTTTTGTGGATACGGATGACGATCTGGGTTACAATGGGCCCGCCATGGGAAATAAATCCGGGTCAGTCCGTTCAATCATGTTTCTGGGGACCGGGAGCGATGTGGGGAAGTCCATCGCCGCCACGGCCTTTTGCCGAATTTTGAAGAGGCGTGGATTCCGTGTGTCCCCGTTCAAGGCCCAGAATATGTCCAACAACTCCTACGTGACCTTGGAAGGGGGGGAGATCGGCCGGGCCCAGGTGGTCCAGGCCGAGGCCGCGGGCCTGTTGCCGTCCGTGCACATGAACCCGATTCTCCTCAAGCCATCAGGCGAGCTGGGCGCACAGATCATACTGCACGGGAAGGTCTTCGGGCGGATGGATGCCGCCGCGTACCACAGCCTGAAGCCGGAACTGAGGAAGGCGGTCCTGGCCTCCTATGGGAAACTCGCAGATGAATACGACATCATCGTTATGGAAGGGGCCGGGAGCTGCTGCGAGATGAACCTCAAGCACAATGACCTGGTCAACTATCTCTTCCGCCCCGGGCAGCTCCCGGGCGGATACGACTGCCTGATCCTGCCGGGCGCGAAGAACGTGATGGAAGATGCCGTATGGATGAGACGTTTGGGGTGGACGAGGGCCATCCGGGCCTTTGCGGCGGACGGCGGCAGGGTCCTGGGGATCTGCGGCGGATACCAGCTCCTGGGAAAAAGGATCCGGGACCCCTTTGGCGTGGAGTCCCGGACGATCGAGATCCGGGGCGCCGGGCTTCTCCCGGTGGAGACCATCCTCGAGGGGGAAAAGGTGGTGAGACGGGTGACCGGGACGTGCCTCCTGAACCGCCGGAAGGTCAGCGGATACGAGATCCACATGGGCCGGTCGGAAGTTTCGGAAGGCTGTGGCCGTCCCTTCCTGAAAATCCATGAACCCGGCGGAAAAAAGAGCTGGGATGACGGATGGACCACTGAAGACGGACGCGTTGCCGGGACCTACGTGCACGGGCTCCTGGACTCGCCCGGGTTCAGGGGAGCGTTCCTCAACGCCGTCAGGGCCGAAAAAGGACTCACGACCCGGAGACCGGCCCGCGGCAGGCTTGCCAGGTTCCACCAGTACGACCGCCTGGCCGACCATTTCGAGAAATATTGCGATGTGGACGGCATCCTGGAAATGATATGATATCTTCCGCTGTTATCCTCGCCGGGAGCCGGGCAGG
>CAZCVB010000308.1:0-2764 GCA_964501805.1 uncultured Desulfobacteraceae bacterium
TTGTGGTTGTGGATGGATTCGAAATTTTCCGATTCCACGGAAAACCACGTGATGTTGGGATCCCGGTTGAGCGCCACCGCGATTTCCCGGACAATGTCTTCCACGAACATGGGATGGTCGTAGGCCGCCTCGGTCACGTATTTTTCGTCTTCCCGTTTCAGGACCGAGTAGACCTCGCTCGAGGCCGCGCTTTCAACGAGCCGGACCAGGTCTTCGATCCAGATGAATTTTTTGAACCTTACCTGGAGCCGGACCTCGCCGCGCTGGTTGTGGGCGCCGTAATCGCTGATTTCCTTGGAGCAGGGGCAGAGGGTGGAAACGGGAACATGGATCATGATGATCAGGTCGCTTCCCTGGTTCAGGGATCCCTTGAACGTGCACTTGTATTCCATAAGCCCTTCCGCGCCGGTCACCGGGGCCGCCTTCTTGATGAAGTACGGAAAGGTGATCTCCATGTGCGCGCTTTCCGCGTTCAGGCGGCGTTTCATCTCTTCCAGGATCTCGGAGAAATTCTGGAGCGAGATGCGGCGGCTGTGCTCGTTGAGGATCTCCACGAACCGGCTCATGTGGGTTCCTTTATAGTAACGGGGCAGGTTGACGTACATGTTGATCTTGGCGACCGTCTGCTGCTTTCCCATGTCCCTGTCAAGGACGGTGATGGGATAGCGGATCCCTTTTACCCCCACCTGGTCGATGTCGATGTTCCGGTTGTCTTTATGATTCTGTATGTCTTTCATGATCGGTTCATCCCGGTTTCTTTTTTCCGACTTCCCCTATCGGATCTCCGGGATAAAGTCAATATAAAGCGGTATGCGCCGGGCGCGTCCCGTTCCGGCCGAAACGCCCGCCGCCGGCGGGACCCGGCGGTCCGTGCCGAAGCCGATTTTCTTATCCCTAACGTTGCAAAAGTCGAGGGTGCTGCAGATCCGAGGCGTCCAAGGGTGAAGCCGTAGTACTTTACTGCGAACCCTTGGCAACAAAGGAGATGCGGCGCCCTCGGCTTTCCCGAAGGGTAAACAACACGGCGGTTTTGAGGGCCTTGCTCGAACTCACAAATTGTGATGTCCTGAAATGCCTGTGGAAAGGCCCGGAAACCCTGTAGTATAATGTCTTTTAATAATATTAAGCCGTGTTGTTTATGCAACTATAGGGTTATGCCAGGTAATCCTTCAGTTTTTCCCTCAGGGAATCGGGCCATTCGTCGTCAAAAAGAAAGGCGACCACCTCTTCCCTGGTAAGGGTCCGGGTGATCTCTGCGGGCAGGCTCCTGAGGGCCTCCACCCTCTCGGGGTCCGGCTGGTCTTTTTGCGTCATCGCTTCTCTCCTTCCCCTGTCCGGGAGGGTTGGGGTGTCACGGTCGCCCTGGCGGGCGCCAATGGTACGATCATAGGGCATGAACGGCCCAAAAGGCAAGGAACCCTTTGACGAATCGGAAACTGAAACCCGGGAGCGCTTTTTAAATAGCGAAGGCCGGGGAGAACTGGTATGATCCCCGGGCAGTTGAATCCGCCGGAGGCGGACAAGGGTTGGATTTCTCGCCCCTTGGGGCGTCCAATGCTTTTGATGATACCCCGTTGCTTGCGGCGGGGTAGTTCATTCCATCGGGATACAGGGAGGTCATCCATGAAAATCGCCGTCGGTTCGGACCATGAAGGATACCGCTATAAGAAAGAGATCAAGCGGTTCCTTGAAAAAGCAGGGCACGGGTGCCGGGATTTCGGCACCCACTCGGAGATGCCCGTCTCCTATCCGCTCATCACCCGGCCGGTGGCCCTTGCCGTTCAATCGGGGGAATTCGACCGGGGCATCGTCCTGGGGATCTCGGGAAACGGGGAGGCCATGGTCGCCAACCGGCTCCCCGGCATCCGTTGCGCCCTGTGCTGGAACCGGGAGTCCGCCGTCCTTGCAAGACGGCACTGTGACGCCAACATGCTGTCCCTCGGGGCGGGGATGATCACCCTGGACGAGGCCCTGGGGATCGCCGGGGCCTGGCTGGAGACGCCTTTTGAAGGCGGGCCGTACATGGCGGGCATCCGCCAGATGGATCAGAAGCCGGCAACCGCCGGCGCGGCCGCCGCCCGGGAAAGAGACGCCGTTGTTCCGGGGGACGGGGATGCGAAACCGGCAGGCAAATTTGATGTCCTGGTCTCCTTTCGATTCGTCAAGTACATGGAAGGGGACCATTCCCTCGAGTTCCAGGTGGATCCCGGTCTCAAAAAACCGTCGATTATTCATGTCCCTTCTTCGGAACACTGGAATTCCGAGGTGCCCCGATGGGCCTGGAATCGGCGGGATGAAATCCTGGACCGCATCAGGGAAAAAACGGCGCACATGCGCTGGGAGTGGGAGGATTATTGACCGGTGTGTCCCGCCCGGATGCGTCAGACCCCTCTTTTTTCCGTCACGCAGTAGACGCCGTCGCCTTCCCTGGCCGGTTGAAAGCACCGGTTGTCGGACAGGCAGGCGGCCCGCGTCAGGTCCCCGGACTTCCAGCGATTCAGGAGCCCCGGTTCCCGGATCAACGGTCGGCTCATGGAGATGTAATCCGCAGTGCCGTCCGTGATCAGCCCCACGCCGCCGCCGACCAGCCGGACCATCAGGTCCGTCAGCCGGGGCGTGACCGCACCTTCCTCCGTGGCCAGGCCCTCCCACGTGGCGGACCGCACGAAACGGTTGGGCAGGGACATGCCGTTGATAAGACCCGGCGAAAATAAATTATCCATCTTTATCCTTTATCCTCCTGCGCTTGCACCGATCCAGGGCA
>CAZCVB010000309.1:0-2757 GCA_964501805.1 uncultured Desulfobacteraceae bacterium
CCGCCCGAAAGGCCGGCGGCCGGCCGAAGGGAACGATCTCCGGGCTGTGCGAACATATCGGCTACCTCTATACGAAAACCGGTAATGATGAAAAGGCGATCTCGTACTATCTCCGGGCCGTAAAGCAGGCCCCTTCCGACGCCAATCTCTATTACAATCTGTCCTATCTTTATGAAAAACGTCATCAGCGGGAAAAGGCGGACGATTTTCTGGCAAAAGCGCTTCGGCTGAGGCGGGAAGACATGCAGGGCCGTCTCGAACTTGCCGAACGGCGGATGGCGGCGGGCCGTCTGAAAGCGGCCGAACAATACCTGAAGCAGGTCCTGCGGCGTGATCCCCGCTCCCGAGAGGCCCTGATCCTCATGGCCCGGCTCAGGGAAAAACAGGGCCGGAAGAAGGATCTGCGAAAGGTTTATGAAAAGGTCCTCTCCCTGGAGCCGGGAAACGAGACGGTGGCCTACAACCTGGCCGGTCTCCTGTACGAAGCCGGCGACCTGACGGGAAGCCTGAAATATTTCAGGCGATATCTGAAACGCCATCCGGACGACGGGAGCGTCCATGACATCCTGTTCGACATATACAAAAAGACCGGAGATGAAAAAAATGCCCTGAGGGAGGCCCGGATGCTGATGCGCCTGAAGCCCAAGGAGATGGGGCCCTACCGGTACGTGTTCAATTACTGGAACGGGCGGGGCGGGTACGACCGTCTCATCCCGGTACTGTTGAAAGGAATAAAGGCCGGTCCCGGCGGCACGGAACTGCGAGAATACCTGGTGCTGGCGTACGTGAAAACCGGGAAGGAAATCCCCGCCATGGAGCAGATGAAGGAGATTCTCAAAAAAAAGCCGAAGGATGTCGATCTGCTGTTGAGCCTGGCGCGGCTCCTGGAGAAACACGGCCGCATCAACGAGGCCCTGGCCCGATACAAACAGGTGATCGATCTGTCGCCCGATAACGAGGAGGCCCAGGAGGGATATCTCCGGCTTCGGCTGAAAGGGGTGCAGGAACACGGTGCCCGGTAAAAAGCCTCACTATCAGGTGACGGCCGGCGTGATCCGGCGGCGGGGATGGATCCTGATTTCGAAACGGCGGAAAGACGGTCATATGGGCGGGTACTGGGAATTTCCCGGGGGAAAGCGGGAACCCGGAGAGACGCTCAGGGCCTGCCTGGAACGGGAGATCGAAGAAGAACTGGGATTCCGGGTCCGTGCGGGGGAGGCCTTCCCGGAGATCCATCACGAATACGATACCCGCGTCATCACCCTTTACCCGTTTCACTGTGTTCCCGTTGAAGGGAGGCCCCGTCCTCTTCAATGTGAGGCGTTCAGGTGGGTGCGTGCGCGACGCCTGGCGGATTTTTCTTTTTCGCCGCCGGACCGGGAGATCGTCCGTTTGATCATGGAAACCGAAAAAGGCATACCCCCTGGGAAGGGGATCGGGAGGAGAGGGACGGATGTTTTATCGGAAAAATGACAGCGGCTACAGGGAACTCCTCGACGGAGTCCGGATGAAGGCCCTGGTTCACGGCGAGAGAAGCCTCCTTTCGGAATTCCGGCTGGAAAAGGGGAGGCGGCTGCCCCTTCACCGGCACCTTCATGAACAGACGGGATATCTTGTTTCCGGGCGGATCAAGGTGATCGTGGAGAATGAAACATTCGAGGCCGGGCCGGGAGATGCCTGGTCCATTCCCGGAGATGTGGATCACGGGGCGGAGACCCTTGAGGATTCCGTGGTGGTGGAGGTTTTTTCTCCGGTGAGGCAAGATTACCTGCCGTGACATGACAACCGGGGTGCCCGTGTTCTCCGCCGCGCCCGGGGCCCCGTAAAAGGTTCGTGGAAGGGCGGCATGTTCATAACGTCCGTGATCATTCGGAACCGCCGGTTTCCCCTCCGAAACCGGTATCCTTTCAGCCTCAGGGTATTCCAGGAGACGGACCGTCTCGATTTCGACCGGGACCCGGTCTTTTTCGTGGGGGAAAACGGTTCGGGAAAATCGACGCTTCTGGAGGCCATTGCGCGGAAATACGGGCTCGCGGTGTGGGGCGGAGAGAAGACCCATATCGTTCACGGGAATCCCTACGAGACGAGGCTTTCCGATTTTCTTGTCCTGGAGCGGAACGGTTCCCCTTCCGCCGGTGAACGGGGATTTCTGTTCCGGGCGGAGAATTTCTTCAATTATGCCGCCGACCTGGATGACATGACGATGACCGACCCGGATATCCTCCAATATTATGGCGGCCTGTCGCTCCACCGGCAGTCTCACGGGGAGGCGTTTCTCTCTTTTCTCGAAAACCGGTGCCGGATCGGTGGTCTCTACCTCCTGGACGAACCGGAGGCGGCCCTCTCTCCCCTAAACCAGATGGCCTTTTTGAAGACACTCCGGCGGATTGAAGAGAAAGGAACATCCCAGTTTATCATTTCCACCCATTCTCCGATCATCCTGAGTTATCCGGGCGCGCGGATTTTCAGCTTCGATCACATCCCGATCCGGCGGATCGCCTATGAAGAGACCCGCAGCTACCGGTTTTACCTCGATTTCATGAACCGCCCGGCCGTCTATCTCCGGGACCTGGAGGAACAGGAAGGAACGGACGGCGGAAAGGACACGCCTTCCGGGAAAGATCGGAATCCGGACCATGGGGACGGGACGTGAGGCCGTGGCCGGCATTTGACATGGGCGTTCCCTTGGCATATAGTTGGTATTCATCCATAAATGACCTTTTTAGGCGAATTTATTCGCCTTATTTATTAAGATGA
>CAZCVB010000310.1:0-2746 GCA_964501805.1 uncultured Desulfobacteraceae bacterium
ATTCCTTTCCTTTCCGGATCCCCGGTCGGAGGCCCGGCTGACCCGTCCTTCTTCCCTTCATGAAATTCCCGTCCGGCATGCCGCGTGCGGACCCCCGGAAATCCTTACGCGGAAGCGGGAAGGATGGAGATGATCAACACCGTGATATTGTCTTTACCGCCGGCAAGGTTCGCGGCGGACACCAGCCGGCCGCAGGCCCCGGCCGGCGACAGGGGCGGCGCCATCAGGGCGGAGATCCGATCGTCCGGCACCATGGAGGTGAGGCCGTCCGTACACAGCAGAAGCCGGTCGTTAGGCCGGAGGCCCAGGCACCGGATCCCCGGCATGGCCGCGCCCGGCATGCCCACGCACCGGGTCAACCGGCCCCGGGCCGGGTG
This sequence comes from uncultured Desulfobacteraceae bacterium, assembly GCA_964501805.1. Lineage (GTDB taxonomy): Bacteria > Desulfobacterota > DSM-4660 > Desulfatiglandales > Desulfatiglandaceae > CAZCVB01. Next base: position 378 of record CAZCVB010000310.1, read on the forward strand.
CCGGGCCGCCTCTTCCGGCGTTATCTCCCCCTGCGAAAGGAGAAGCCGGACAAGGGAATGGTCCTCCGTCAGGCGCGCCAGCCGTCCCTCCCGCAGGAGATAGGCCCGGCTGTCTCCGAGGTGCCCCACAAGGGCCCGGCGCCCCCGGATCACCGCCGCGACCACCGTGGCGCCCATGCCGGAGAGGCCCGGCTCCCCGTCGGTCTCCCTGCGGAGATGCGCGCTCAGTTCCGAAATGGCGGTCCCCAGCCCCTCGCGCGCCGCGGTCCCGGACAGGTCCCGGACATTCCCCAGCCTTTCCGCCACCAGCGCGGGGAGCGTCTCCACCACGATCCGCGACGCCAGACCGCCCCTGAAGGCGCCCCCCATGCCGTCGGACACGATGAAAAGACCGTCCCGGACCCGGGCGGTCCACCCATCCTGGTTTTCCTTTCTCACGCGGCCCGGGTCGCTCAGGCCCGCATGCACGAAACGAAGGGCGCTCATCTGCGGCTCCCGGCACATACCCCATCAGGTTCCTGAAAAACACGGCGTCCAGTATATGGGGCCGAGCGGACGGCGTCAACCACGAGGGCGCCCGGGTTTTGACCTCGGGCGCGATTTGTGGCATGATGCCGCACTCGGGGCCTTTACGCCCGGGGGCCCCGTCCCGGAACACACGGTAACGGCGTCCCCGGGGCGGGGAATAACCAATGGAGGAAACCAGATGCCCGCAACCGTTTCGCTGAAGATCGTCGAAGGCCCCCTCACCGGAAAGACCTTCCGGTTCGAGGACTGCACCACCTGCATCGTCGGCCGGTCCCCCGACTGTACCCTCCGGCTTCCGGACGACGCGGCCCACCGCAAGATCTCCCGTCACCACTGCCTCCTGGACATCAATCCCCCGGACATCCGTATCCGAGATTTCGGCAGCCTCAACGGCACCTATGTCAACGGGAAACGGATCGGGCGCCGGGACCGCGGGCAGACACCGCGGGAAGGGGCCCGCGCCGCCTTTCCCCAGCACGATCTCGGCCACGGGGACGTGGTCAAGCTGGCCGATACCGTATTAAAGGTCGAAATCCGCGTACCGGTCACCTGCGCGGAATGCGGCCGGGAGATCCCCGGGTCCGCCCTTCCCCCGGCAGGGCCGGCCGGAGGCCCCCGCCGGTGCGATGAATGCGCGAAAAAGGCGCGGGCCGCCGAAAAAAAACCCGTGCCCGGACCCCGTTCCAGGACCTGCGCCGTATGCGGGAAAGACGTCTCCGGGGAAGCGGGGGAACGCAAGGGAGAGTTCATCTGCGCGGACTGCAAAAAGGATCCGTTCAAGATCATCCAGTACCTCCTGGCAAAGGCCGGCAAAGGAGACCGGAACATCCCCGAGATCCGGGAATACGCCATTGAACGGGAACTGGGGCGGGGCGGGATGGGGGCCGTGTACCTGGCCCGCCACAAGCTGACCGGGACGCAGGTGGCCCTCAAGGTGATGCTTCCTCAGGTGGCCGTGGACAAACGGGCCGAGCAGGTCTTTTTGCGTGAGGCCCGGGTGACCAAGGCCCTCAAGCACCCCAACATCGTCCAGCTGCACGACTCCGGGTGTTCGGACGGCACCTTTTTTTTCACCCTCGATTATTGCGACGGCGGGAGCGTGGACCGTCTCATGGCTGAACGGGGCGGCCGGCTCCCGCTGAACGAGGCCATGGAGATCATCCACCAGTGTCTCGACGGCCTGGCCTACGCCCAGGACGTGCCCGTTACCACCAAAAAGAAGGACGGCGGGTTCAAACGAAAAAAGGGGCTGGTCCACAGGGACCTGAAACCGGCCAATATTTTCCTGACCGGACAGGGGTCGGAGCGCCTGGCGAAGATCGCCGACTTCGGCCTGGCAAAGGCCTTCAGGACCGCCGGACTGAGCGGGCTGACCGCCACAGGAACGGCCGCGGGATCCCCCTGGTTCATGCCGCGGCAGCAGGTGGTCAACTTCAAATATGCCAGGCCCGAAGTGGATGTCTGGGCCGCGGCCGCCTGCCTGTATAACATGCTCACCGGCGCCTTCCCCCGGAATTTTCCGGCGGGACGGGATCCCTGGCTGGTGGTCCTCCAGGACCCGGTGGTCCCCATCGAGCAGCGCCTTCCCTCGGTGCCGCCGGGGCTGGCAAAGGTCATCAACCAGGCCCTGATGGACCGGACGGGCATCCCCTTTCAAAAGGCGGCAAAATTTAAAAAAGCCCTGAAAAACGCCCTGTAAGACGACCATCTCCCGACAGATCCGTCCGGTGAAACGGACCGGCCCCGCCGTGACGGATCATCCCCAGGAGAAAACGACATGACCATTTCCACCGCCTGCCCCCATTGCGGCGCCGCCTTTCCCGACCTCCCCGACGGCCACG
>CAZCVB010000311.1:0-2721 GCA_964501805.1 uncultured Desulfobacteraceae bacterium
GCCGATACGGGACCCCCAGCTTTTCAAGGCCTTCTTTCACGTAGCCGCGCGCCGGACCGGAAAGGAGGATAAAGAGATCAGAAATGGACGTCTTGAGGACCCGAACCACGTCCAGAAAGACATCCGGGCCCTTGACCCGCTTGGGGCGGCGGCCCTCCCCCCAGCCTTCCCCGTCTTTCTGGAACGATCCGATAACCGCGGCATGAAGGGGAACGTCGTATTTTTGCCGCAATCGCCGTCGTTCTTCCGGCTCCGCGGGCCTGAAAAAAGAAAGGTTGATGCCGATGGGGATCCGGAAGACCTTTGACGGGTCGATGCCCGAAGAGAGCACCAGGTCCCTGACCTGGCTGTGGGTCACCTGGATCCTGCAGATCCTTCCGTGAAACCGTTTCAGGTTTTCATAACACAGGACAAAAGAAGGATCGCCCGAATCCGGATTGCCGTGGTAATAGGGAAATGCAATACGGCTTCCGCCGGAAAGGTACCGGCGGGGCCGGGTCAGGACGATATATTTATTGGCGAAAAACATGGACTGCCCCGGCAGCGCAGCCGGAAGCGGGCCCGAGCGCCGTGTCCTAAGACCCAGGGATCCCGCGATGCGGCCGATTTCCCTCAACTCCCAGCTCGTCACCCATCCGGCCCCCTCGGAGACAAATAGCACATCCCGATAGGGCCTCCCGGAAATGGAAAAGCAGGCGTTTTGGAGGAACGCACGTGCCTGGGGGATCACCCGGTTGCCCATATGCCGGAAACCTGCTCCCTCACGAACGCCGTTCGCGGAGGCGGTTGAGTATCTTTTTGGCGAAGGCCCGGAGTTTATCCACCAGGTACCCGGGGCTCAGCATGAAATAGATGAAGGCGAGCGTAGGGAGGCCGTATTCCCGGTATTTCGGCTGGATGATGTTTCCCCTGGGATCCCGGACGGCAAAATATTTTCCCCTGAACCGGTAATGCCGGATCAGCCATGGGTAATCCGGGTTCAGCTCAAGGAAGCGCCGGCATTCCTCGGTCCCGGGGTAGATGTCCACCCCGTATCCCATGTAATATTCGGTCCGCTTCAATCCCAGGCGCCGGATCAGCCGCACGGTCTTTAGCGTCTCCCGCAGGTTCTCTCCGGGAGTGGCGGACATGAAGGAGAGGCGGAATGCGATGCCGTGTCTCCGCAGGAGCCCGATAATCCGCTCCAGCCTTGAGATATCGATCCCCTTTTGCAGGCGTTTCAGGACGGTCCTGCTGCCGGATTCCACCCCGATGAACAGGAGGCGGAACCCCGCCCTGGACAGGGCCTCGATCACCTCCTCGTCAAGTCCGTCCAGCCGAGAATGGGCCTGGAATTCCACACGGATGTCGTTTGAGACGATCTCATCGCAGATTTTCAGACAGTGTTTCTTGTTCAACGTGATGGCCTCGTCCCGGAATCTCACGCTCCGGATCGGATATCCCCGCGAAAGGGCCTTCAGCTCTTCGATGACCGAAGGGATACTGCGGGTGCGATGGCGCTTTTGCCAGTAATGGTTGCAGTTGCAGAAGGTGCAGTTGAAGGGACATCCCCTCGCGCTGATGATGTCCGCGTGGGAGACGTTTTCGGCCGGCTGCTGGTCCGCGAAGTAGGCCCGGTTCATCATGGGCAGCATATCGAGATCCCGGATCAGTTCTCCCTGAGGATTCTCGATGATCTTTTGCCCTGCGCGATAGGTCAGGCCCGGAATATCCCCGAACTCCCGGCTCCCCCCGGACAACCGGTCACACAGCATCTTGAAGGGGATTTCTCCTTCGAACCGGACCACCGCATCCATTTCAGGACATTTTTCCAGGCATTCTTTCGCAATATAGGAGACATGGTTTCCTCCGGCCACCACGAAAACGCCGGGGATATTTTTCTTGATGACCCCGGCCCAGAACATCACGTTGTACATATTGGTGGCGTACGTGCTCATGGCCACTACGTGGGGGCCGAAGGCCGTGATCTCATCCAGAAGTTCCCGGTCCACGCGGAGATACCGGTCCATGGTCTTCTCCGCCGGGTGATTCATCTCGATCCCCTTGATTCGGAATCCGGGGCGGTCCACATAAGACCCGATGCTGACGAGCCCGAAAGGAATCACCACCTGTTCATAAAAAAACGACGTGGAACTCACGCTTAAAAGTAAAATCCTGAACGTCCCCGCTTCATCCGCTCTAAAGTTCATCCATCAACTCCCTTCATTACCCTCTCTTGAAACACAATCCCATTTCACTTCCCCGGCGGTCGAATCTCCGTGTCTCCCATTCCCGTTGGGCCCTTTTTTTCCAGTACCTGTCCAGGGGAGCCGAAAAAACGTAAAACAGCCGCCCGATGATGAGCAACACACGGGACCGGAACGACCTGTTTTTTTGGCCAGAGATCTTGTGAACGAGCTGGGCGGGCAACCGGAACATCGTGATCAGGATCAACCGCCTTCTCAGGCGCTTCAATTTCCGCCCGGCCGCCCTGTTGACGGCCCTGGAGGGGGCCGTCAGCATCCAGACGAACCGGGGATGGGAATTCGTGATCCATTCAATGGCGCCGTCGTATTGGTTCCGGTAGACTTCCGTTTTCAATTCAAATCCCTTTGCCCGGCACAATTCACAAAATTCTTCCGTGGTCAGACGCCGGACATGCCCCTGGTCCTCAAAAAAAAATCGGTTTCCAAGCGCTTTATTGATCCCGTCTTTTCGCAAGAGGCAGATACGATGCTCATA
>CAZCVB010000312.1:0-2706 GCA_964501805.1 uncultured Desulfobacteraceae bacterium
GTCTTCGCCTGAAGGCGAGGGTTTTTCTCCCATTCCCAGAATGGGACAATAAACCGGCCCATGGCCGCAACCGGGTTTCGGCAACCGTTCAGGACCGGTTCACCGGCGCGGGGAGAGAGGAAAGACGGACAGGTTCCATGGCCCCGGACATGACCCACCCGCGCTTTTTATCGGACAGGTGGATCAGGGACCATCCGTCCTCCGATCTTTCACGGTAGACCACGGTCCCTTCGTGGAGTTTGAAAAGGACGGTATCCCGCGTGTCGGGGCCCGCCAGGACGCTCACCTCCGGCAGAAGGATGACGGCCCGGTTGTCGGTGGCCTCCTCATGCCACTTCAGGCCGAGGGAAAACCCCGCCGCCAGCCATCCCGCCAGCAGGACGAGGAACACGTAGTAACTCCATTCGGGACGGGTGAACACCCGCACCACGAGGATGCCCCAGAACAGGAGGTTGAGGACCGCGAACCCCCACAGGATCTCGGACAGGCTCAGGGAGGCCAGCCAGAAAAAGGCGGTCTCCGTTACGCCCCGGGTCTCGGGCACCGCGTCCCGCCGCTGTTCGCGGGCATGGGCGAGGTTGAAATTCAGGTCCGCATCTCTCGGGATGAAACGACGGGCCCGCTCGTAGTTAAGGATGGCCCGTCCCAGTTTTCCCTGCCTGAAGCAGGCATTTCCAAGGTTATAGTAGATATGCCCGTTCTCATGCCCGGAGCGGATCAGGAGCCGGTACCGCCGGGCCGCCTCCGCGTACCGCCCTTCCCGGTAGGCTGAATTGGCCTTGAAAAAGGCATCCTCCCACCCCTGGGCACGGCATCCCCCGCAAAACGGGGGAAAGGCCCCCATCACCACTGCAACGATGACAGGCCAGAAGAGACGTCTCATCGGATCTCCTTCTCAATGCGCCGGATCAGAGCGGGCACATCCATGCCCGTGTCGCAGGGGACGTCCGCCCGCCCCGTGTAAACGGCGTTTTCCAGCAACTGCACCAGGTGTTCCATCTCCTCCGCCCTCTCCGGGCCGACGCCCCTCGCCCTGAGGATCTCCGACGCCTCGCCCGGCGTCAGGGTGCCCAGTGAAAGGCCGAAACGGTCGTTGAAATAGCCCGTCACCAGGGACAACAGGACGCCGGCGGAGAGGTCTCCCCGGCGGCACTGCCGGATGATGCGCGCCGCCGCCTTTCTTGCCCTTGCGGCGGCAGCGTCGCCCCCGGCCCTCCGGCGCACCCGCACCCCGCACAAGACCGCAAGATAGAAAACAAACGGCCCTGCCAGCAGCAGCCAGAAGGTCATTCCCGCAGGCCCGGGACTCCCGGCCACCTCCCGGATGGACGTATGGATGGGGAGGATATCGTGGCCGATCTCCCTCACCGCCTTTCCGGCGGGGGCGCCGGGTGCCGCTTTTTTCCCGCTGCCGGACGGCAAGCCGACATGCGGCGACGCCAGCGCCCCGGGCAGGACCCTGAGCAAAAGGGGCGGCGTCTTCAGGGTCCGGTAGGCGTGATGCCCGGTATCAAAGTAGCTGATGGAAAGAGAGGGGATGTCATACCGGCCCGCCCTCTCGGGGACCAGGGCCCACTTCAGGGTCTTGGAACCGGACACGCCCCGGGGTCCGGTCTCTTCCTTCAGCACCGGCCGGTCCGGGTAGACCTTGATCCCATCCGGTACGGGCACCTCCAGATCCGGGATCCGCTTCACGTTTCCCCGCCCCTTTACCACCACCGTGAGGGTCGCGGAATCCCCGGACTTTATCCTGCCGGGCGCCAGGGTAGCCGACACCCGGAACGTCCCCACCAGCCCGCTGAAACCGGGCGGGCGGCCCTTTTCCGGAAGGGGAAGGACCTCCAGTTCCAGCGGCTCGCTGTCCACTCTCAGGGGTTCGGCGGAAGACATGGAGAAGAAGGGATCGTCGAAAAACGGATCGTTGAACAGCCCGCCGGATCCCCGGGACCGCCGCCGGTAGACGGTCATGCCCATGCGTGCGGGCCGGATGGCATAGGTCCCGGCCCGGGAGGCGCTGACCGCGCAGCGGACCTCCAGCACCCGGTATGCGACGCCGTTATACGTCGCCTGGTACTGCAGGGGCTTGCCCAGTTGCCGGAACGTCACATGTTCCATGTCCGGCAGATCCAGGGAGATGTCGCTGATCCGTACCCGGTGGTACAGTTTGAGGGAATAGATGGTCTGTTCCTCCGCGTAAACCCGGGAAGCGGAAAGCGTCGCCTTGAGGAACACGGGCCCCCGGTTGGCCCCGGAGGAAACGGGCGCCCGGGAAACGACGAGGGTCACGGTGTTGCTCGAAACGGTTTTCCCTTCCACCGTTACCCGCGCGGGCCCGATCTCGAAGGTACCGGTTTTAACGGGACGCAGCCGGTACGTGTAATCGATGCCGGAGGAGACCTTCCCGTTGACGACTTCCACGCGGCTGGCGGTCCCGGCCGGCGTGATCTCGAAGGCGTCCGTTCCCTTGATGACGGGCCGGGCATCGATCTCCCGGCAGCCCGACACCCTGACGGTGAGGGTTACGAAATCCGCCACCGTGGCCGCGTCCCGGTCCAGTTGCAGCGACACGGATATCGTGGCCCCCGCCCGATGCGCCGGGAGCGCCAGGGCCAGAAAAACGGCGATTATAATAAAGGTTGCCTTTTTCATTTCCTTTACCCTAACGTTGCAAAAGTCGAGGGTGCTGCAGATCCGAGGCGTCCAAGG
>CAZCVB010000313.1:0-2705 GCA_964501805.1 uncultured Desulfobacteraceae bacterium
ACCAGGAGCAGGACATGGTGAAAATCGTGGCGTCCATGAAATCCCTGAGCGCCCTGTCGAAGAGGATGATGGAGACCCAGCGCCGGTTCAAGCTGGACACCGGCGAGTCCTGATTGCGGCCTTCCCGGGACGGTGGTGATTTTTCCGGACAAATATTGAAAAACGGCCGGTTTTCGGGCCTTTGAACCGGCGGAGAAGACATGGAATGGTTTATCTTCAAAGCGGCGGATGAACACCTGGGGATAGAGGTCGGGAATATCTACCGGGTCGTGGAAGATCCCGCCATTACGCCGGTCCCCCTGATGCCGTCCTGTCACATGGGGCTTACGTATTATCGCGGGGAGATTTTCGATGTCATCGACATCGTGCGGTTGCTGAAGGAGAAACGGGCGACCCCCGCCGGGCGGGCCAGGGCGATTCTTCTCAAGTGGTCCGGGAAGAATCTGGCGCTGGTTCCCGATGGCGTTTCGGGGCTTTTGTGGGTAGGGGAGGGGAAAGATACGGGAACGGTCTACAGCGAGGGGGAATACGTGGTCCGGCTCGTGACGCCCGAACAGATCTGGGATCAATTGTCGGGGCTTTCATATGGACATCCAGAAATACCAGAGGATCTTCACCCAGGAATCGAAAAAATACCTTGACGAGCTGGACCGTCTTCTGCTTCGCGTGGAAAAGACGCCCGACCGTCTGGAACTCTGGGAGGATATCCACGGAAAGGTCCATTCCATAAAGGGCATGGCCGGAGCGCTCAGCCTGGATCGGGTCCGTGACCTCAGCCATGCCATGGAAGGCTGGTGCAAGGCGTTTCAGAACGGGGCTCAGGAGGCGTCTCCGGCGGCGATCCAGACCCTCTTTCAATCCGCGGACCTGCTCAGACTTCTGGTAAAACGGATGGGCGAGATCATGTCCATCGAGGAACAGAAGTGGTATGACGGCGCCATGGCGCGGCTGAGAAGAGGTCCGGGCGATCCGGGACCGGCGGAGCCGGACGCCGCCGTCTCGCCCGCGTCGATCAATCGTTCCACGGTGGAAGGGATCGATTATGTGCGGGTCCGGTATTCCCTGATCGAGGAGCTCCTCGGATTTTCACAGGAGCTCCTTTTTCTGGAAAACAACCTGCCGCCCCTCTCCCTCGAACAGATGTCCACGGGCCTTAAAACCTGGATCGACGAGTACGCCGCCATGCTGAAAGGGCTCCATTTCCGCCTGGCCCAGTTGCGGCTCATCTCGGTGGCCGACTTTGCGGACCTGTTCGTCAAGACCGTCCGGAACCTGGCCAGGGAAAGCGGCAAGAAGGTCGCTTTCAATGTGGTGGGCGGGGCGCTGGAAGCCGATATCACGCTCCTTGAACGCCTGAGGGAGCCGTTTTTGCACATCCTCCGGAATTCCATCGCCCATGGCATCGAATCCCCTGAAGCGCGCGTGAAAGCGGGAAAACCGGCGGAAGGAGAGATCCGCCTGGAAGCGGAGCGGAAGGGAGACAGCCTCCTCCTCAGGTTGAAGGATGACGGCAGGGGAATCGATGAATCCCGGATCGTCCGTTATCTCAAGGAGAAGAAATCCCTGACCGACGGAGAGATTGCGCGGATGCCCCGGGACGCGTTTTTCGAGACGATCCTGAACCCGGACTTTTCCACGGCCCGGGAGACCACGAGCATTGCGGGCCGGGGTATCGGGATGAGCGTGGTGGCACAGGCCATCGAGTACCTCGGCGGGTCCATGACGATCCGGTCGGAAAAATCGAAGGGCGCCGAGTTCATCCTGAAACTCCCGGTTTCCCTCTCGGTGATCTATGCCGTGAATTTTATCCTGGGCGGGTATCCGCTCGCCATCCCCACATCAAACGTCCTGTCCATCGATAAGCGGAAAACCCTGTCTCCCGAGGACCGGGAGGCCCTGTATGACCTGGGCGCCGCCCTCGGGATCAGCGGGGGGGAAGACGGCCCGGGACATCTCCTGAGGCTGAAGCCGCCCGAAGGAAGCGGGAGGTCCTCGGTGCTCGTGGCCGCGGACCGGATTATCGGCAACCGCCAGATGATGGTGACGCCGGTGGGGGACCTCCTCGCCCGGCCCGGTATATTCGCCGGCGTGGGAATCCTGGAGAACGGAAACCTTTCCATGCTGCTGGACATGGAGAGCCTTCCCGGGACATGGTGATTTCCGGCGGAGAGGCCCGTTATCCCGGCTTCACTTTTTCCCCTGTTGTCTTGAAAGCGGATCATGCCCGGGGCCGCGTTTCTCGAAAATGAGGAGGTGCCTTGAAGCGGTCATGGCGGGCAGCCGGTACCGGACGATCTTCAGGAGGTCCAGCCCGTGATTCCGAAGTCCCGGGGCCGCCCTTGAGAGGGACTCCGTGAAATCCTTCCCCTGAAAGCTCAGGAACAGCCCGGCATCCCTCAGGTACGGCGCGCACCAGGCCACGGTACGGGACAGGTCCGCCAGGGCACGGGCCGTTACCACATGGTATGTCCCGGGACGGAGCGGCGTGTCGTCTCCCCCGATCCGTTCTTCAAGGACGGTGATCCCTCGAAGGCCCGCCGTGCGCGCCACATGTCTCAGAAAGACCGCCTTTTTGGCACCGGATTCGACAAGGTGTGTCTCGAGCCCGGGAAACCTTATTTTCAGGGGGATGGCGGGAAATCCCGCCCCCGATCCCACGTCCAGGAGCCGTCCGGTCTCCGGTAAATAGGGCGCCGGGACAAGGG
>CAZCVB010000314.1:0-2703 GCA_964501805.1 uncultured Desulfobacteraceae bacterium
CCGCCATTGATCTTGCGGGATATTCTTTCGGCGCCTATGTGAATGCCAGGGGCCTTGAAGGGTTTGATACGGCCGGACGGCTCGTCATGGTTTCCCCTCCCGTGAATTTCATGGACTTCTCCTTCCTGGGTCATGCTCCCCGGATCCGTCTGGTGATCGCCGGGTCCCGGGACGATATCGGAACAGTGGATCTGATCCGGGAGATGCTCCCGCGCTGGAACCCGGCGGCCCGTCTGGAGGTGATTGAAGGGGCGGACCATTTTTACCAGGGAAAAGCCGGGGAGATCCGGCGGATCATCCGGGAGTTCCTTGAATCCGCGGAAGACAGGACCGGCACAATATGAATCGAATCCATTTTCTCAGGAACCCGGTAAGGGAATATGCCTGGGGCTCCAGGCGGGTGATCCCGGCCCTTCTCGGGGAACCGGTGCCCGCGCCGGTCCCGGCGGCGGAACTGTGGATGGGCGCCCACCCCCTGGCCCCCTCCATGGTCCGGGTGGGGGGCGAGTGGCGGCCCCTGGACGAGGTCATCCGCCGCCGGCCCGAAGCCGTCCTCGGCTCCCGCGTGGCGGGACGATTCGGCAGCCGACTCCCCTTCCTTTTCAAGGTGCTGGCCGCGGAAGAACCCCTCTCCATCCAGGTCCATCCCGATTCCCGGCAGGCGCGCGACGGGTTTTCGAGGGAGAACCGCCGGGGGATTCCCCTTGACGCGCCGGAGCGGAATTACCGGGACCCGAACCACAAGCCCGAACTCCTGGTGGCCCTGGAACCGTTCCAGTGCCTGAAGGGATTCCGGCCGGTGGAGGAGATCCTGGAACGGACGGCGGCGTTGTCTCCTGCATTGCTGTCCACGGAACTTGATTTCCTGAGAAACCTCCCTTCCCGCGAGGGACTCAGGCGGTTCTTTTCCGCCCTGCTCACCATGGATCGTTCCCGCCTGTCCCGGGAGGCGGCCCGGGCGTGCGCCCGGGCCCGGGAAAATGCTTCCGGGGACCCGGCCTTTTCGTGGATGGCGCGGCTCCATCGCCGGTACCCGGGTGACGCGGGCGTGTTTGCGCCGCTGGTCCTCAACCTCCTGGAACTGGCGCCCGGGGAGGGGATTTTCATCCCGGCCGGGGAACTCCACGCCTACCTGTACGGCTCGGGCATGGAATTGATGGCCGCATCGGACAACGTGCTGAGGGGAGGATTGACCTCCAAGCACGTGGACGTCCCCGAACTCCTGAAAGTGGTGGATTTTCGTTCCGCGCCGGTTCAGAAAACGATCCCTGTTCCCGGTGCGCCATGCGAACGGGTTTACCCGTCCCCGGCCCGGGAATTCGTCCTGTCGGTCATCGATGTGGATGAAAACCGTTCGTTTGCCGGCAGGAATCCCGGGGGAGTGGAGATCCTGATCTGCCTGGAAGGCGCGGCCCGGATCACGGATCCCGGGAAAGGCCCGTGCCTCGCCCTGGAAAGGGGGCGGTCGGTCATCGTTCCCGCCTCGGTCGCCCGCTACCGTATGGAGGGGACGGCGACGGTGTATAGGGCGGCCGTCCCGTTTGAAGGACATGGAAACGATCCGGCAAGAAATGATCGCTCTTTTGAGTGAGGCGGAACTGGACGCCATGGATCTTTCCCGGGACCTGGGGATCCCGGAAAAAGAGGTCTACGGGCACCTTTCCCATATCGCCCGGACCGTTTCGGTGCGGGGAAGGCGCCTGGTCATCCGGCCCGCCAGCTGTCTCAAGTGCGGATACGTTTTCGAGGATCGGAAGCGCTTCACCCGTCCGGGTCGATGTCCCCGCTGCAGGGGAACCCGCCTGGAACGGCCCGCCTATTCCATCCGCTGATCCGGGGGAGATCCGTCCCCGGGCCCGAGCCGCCTTTGATGTTTCCGGCGGAACATGATAGGATTTCAAATACCCTGAAACAGGTGGGCGCCGGGGCGCCATCCGTCGGGGAGGTCCGGAAAGGGGCGTCGGCATGGGGGTGAAACTGGGAATCGCGCTGGGAGGGGGCGGGGCAAGGGGCCTGGCCCACCTGGGCGTGCTGAAGGTCCTGGAAGAGGAGGGTATTCCCGTCCACTGTATCGCGGGGTGTTCCGTGGGAGCGGTCGTGGGGGCCGCCTATGCCCAGCACCCCGGCGCGGATATCCTGGTGGAACGGTTCAAGGCCTCCCTGGATGAATCATTTTTCAGCCATCTGGGCCTGGCCTACCTGAACAGCGACTGTTCAGAGAGCGGGTCCTTTCTGCACCAGGCGGCCAGGCGTGTCAGGAGACGGCTGGTCATCAACCTTGCCCAGAGCCGTGAGGCCATCCTGAAAGAGGGCCGGCTGAGGGAGGTCCTTTCCCGCCTGATCGATGCCGGGCGTATCGAGGAAACCCGGCTGTCCCTGGCCGTGGTTGCCACCAGTCTGGATTCGGGAAGGGAAGTGGTGTTCAGGAAGGGAGACGTCATCGACGCGGTGGCGGCCAGTTCCGCCGTGCCCGCCTTTCTGAGCCCCGTCCGCCTGGAAGGCGACCTGCTTACGGACGGGGCCGTGGCCTGTCCGGTGCCGGTTCGCTGTCTCGCCTCAATGGGTGCGGATGTCTCGCTGGCGGTGGAAATCAGCGTTCGGAAATTTTTTCCCCTGGAACCGGTCAACGTCTTCGAGATCCTCAACCGGGCCGGCATGATCACGTCCCGCGAACTGGGCCGGGCCATGGCAAGGACGGCGGAC
>CAZCVB010000315.1:0-2686 GCA_964501805.1 uncultured Desulfobacteraceae bacterium
CGCCACAGCCATTCGGTCTCGAAAAAACACTGGGTGGCCGATCTCCAGGCCGGCATCGCGGTCGGGTTCCGCCGGGTACGCCTCACCTACACACAGATCCTCCGCACCCGGGAGTTTCACGGCCAGGACACCCCGGACCAGTTCGGCTCCCTCAGCATCTCGTATCATTTCTGACATGACCCGCCGGCAACCGCATGTGGCGACCAGGCCGGAATTTGGGGTTGAAGGTTTTCCCCCTTTCCTCTAATATCCCGGCCATGGAAACATACAAGAAACGCCTGGCGCGGATCCTCGCGGAGACCGGGGCCCTTTTTTTTGACACGGACCTGGTCCTGAAGGACGGTCGTCCCACGCCCTATTTCGTGAACATGGCCATGTTCAAAACGGGCCGCCTGAGCCTGAAGATGGGCTCCTTTTTTGCCGGTATGATGGTCTCGAAAGGCATTGTCGGAGAGACGGATATCATCCTGGGGCCCTCCTACAAGGGGAGCGCCATCGCCCTGGCAACGGCCGTCTCGCTATGGAAGGAACACGGCATCGACCTCCTGTTCGACTACGACCGGAAAGAGGCCAAGACCCACGGGGAGGCCGGCGCCTCGGGGCGGATGTTCGTGAACAATACCTTCTTTGACGGCTGCCGTATTTTCGTGGTGGATGACGTGGCCACCTCCATGGGCACCAAGTACGATCTCCTGCAAAAGATCGATGAAGAAGCCGCGGCGAAAGGGATTGAATGCCGCGTGACGGGCATCGGGATCGGCATCGACAGGGAGCAGACCACCGCGGTTTACGACGAAAAAGGGAGCGTGGTTCCCGGTAAAAAAGGAGACAATGCCATCGGCGCCTTCGTGTCCGAAACCGGCATCCCGGTGTACCCGGTGGCCGGGATCCGGGAGGTGATCGCGTATCTCCACCGGGAACAGGTGCCTGTGAAGATCGAGGGGCGCTTCAGCCCCATGGATGACGCCACCCTGGCCCGCTTCGAGACCTACGTGGCCACATACGGCGTTGATGCCGGATGAGCGGCCCGTGTCACGCGGGCGTTTGGGGGAGCATGCTGCCGCACGATAACCTCTGCCGGACCATCCGGGAAATCCTGGGGGCCCGGACACCAAGGACCATTGAAAATCCGGGATCAGCCCATCCCCATGCCGCCGTGCTGGTCCCGCTACTGGACGACAAAGGCGTATCCAAAATCCTTTTCACCAAGCGGACCGACCGGGTGGAGCACCACAAGGGGGAGATCTCTTTTCCCGGAGGCGCCGTGGACGACGGCGACCGTTCCGCGGAGGAAACCGCCCTTCGGGAGGCCCATGAAGAGGTCGGCATCCTGCCCCGGGACGTGGAAATCCTGGGAAGGCTGGATGACTTCCTCACCATGGTTTCCAGCTTTATCGTCCATCCGGTGGTGGGCCGGGTCCCCTTTCCCTACGATTTCGTGATCAACCGGGCCGAGGTGGCGCGGCTGATCCTGGTGCCGCTGGAGGTCTTCAAACCGGGACGGCCCGGTTCCAACGGAAATTTTCCCGTGGAATACCGGGGCGTGACCTACCGATCCGTGGCCTATGAATACGAAGGGGACGTGATCTGGGGGGCCACGGCCCGGATCATGCAGAAATTCATGGACCTCGTAGGAGACAAAATAGACTTGCCTGCCGGGAAAAAATAGGGTATGAGGATTCAAGTCGGGACGTGGCTCAGTCTGGTAGAGCACCGCGTTCGGGACGCGGGAGTCGCTGGTTCAAATCCAGTCGTCCCGACCAGCAAGTGCAGGGCCCTCGGCCCTTTTCAATAGCAATACCCTTTATGACAAGGCTTTTGGCATTTAACGGTGTCAAAAGCCTTGTTTTTTTGTGAGCCGATACTGCCGGATCAATCAGGTAGCCGAATATTTCGCCATTTCGGTAAAGTCCGTCTGCCGTCTCATCGACGAGGGTGAACTGCGGCGCATAAAGATCAGGAAAAGCATGGGGGGAGGTCCACAAGAATCTAATAAATTCGACAGGCATTCGATGGGTTATGATTGTGATTGTGCCCAGGTTAGCCAGGTTGGATGCACCCGGCGTATTACATCATATCACCATCCGGATCACGGCATTTCGAATGCCGGTGTCAATAAAATTTTTCTCGGTTTTTTGATCCCGTTTCTCAGGTTTCGTGAAAAGACAATGCCGCCTTGCTCCTGCCATCTGCCTTCGGTTTTTTCTCAAAAGTCTATTTCTGGCTCCAAAATGTCGGTCCAAGACCCCATAAAGTATTCCGGCAGGCATCAAGTGGTGCACCTGCACCCTGAATTAACCGTCAAAAAGATTGACAGTTACACTATTTTAACATATACCTTTCTAAAATCCTGCCCAAGAGATGGGGCGCTATGCAGAAGATTCTGCCGTCCAGCATGTTACCACCCACAGTGCCGCCATCGCACTCAAACTCGACCCCGGGCCATCGCGGTGGCCTGAAAAAATAAGCATACGTTTCAAGTTAATGATCCACCCGATACCGGGAGCTATAGGACAAGGGGTCAAGATTCCGGTGATCCTTAACCGTGTCGTCTGCACCCAACGACGGAAAGGAACGTTACGGCCATGATCAGTAAAGATGCGTCTACCTCCTCACGTTTACGCCTGCGATCCGCCTTACCATCTCCATTTTTTTCAATAATCCTGCCCCTGGCTTTATGCCTGCA
>CAZCVB010000316.1:0-1801 GCA_964501805.1 uncultured Desulfobacteraceae bacterium
CTCGGGCGGCGGGACCAGTTGAGCCCCCAGCAGCAGGCGCTGCACCTCGGCCAGGGCGCTTAAGAACTCGAACACCGCCACCGCCCGCGTGGACAGGCATTGCTGAAGCAGGGCCAGAGCCTGGTCCGATCGCCCGTCAGCCAGGGCCACCGAGCCGGCCAGGAAATATGCCCCGCACTGCCACTGCCGTCGGCGGACCGGGTCATCGACCGCCGCCAGCTCGATCAACTCGTCGGAGCCGATGGTGCCGGCCAGAAAGTCGGTGGTCTTGAGGAACCACTCGTCGTCATCGGTCGGCTCTCGCCAGTCTGGATTACGCTGAAGCCCGCCGTCAACGATCGCGACGCAAGGGACGTCACAGCGGGATTCACCGATCACCTCGTGCAGATCCCGGCCGATGCCGTGTCCAACCAGGGACTCCACCACGGAAAAACCGTTGTCCCGCGCATGCTGTTCCACGGCGATGCCGATGGCCGAGATGCGCTTGCCCGGCTCGATGGCCTCGATGCCCAGGCGCAGGCATTCCTCGGTGGCCTTGAGCAGCTTGCGGGCCTCCGGACTGACGCTCCCCACCGGAACGGTCTCGGCGGAGTCCGCATGCCAGTCGTCCTTGATCAAGCCGATATCGATGCCCTGAGACAGCAAGTCCTGCTTTCGCAGACCTTTGCGAAAGGGATGATCCGTTTCAAGTCCGATCCGAATAGCGGCTGGCAGTACATGGAACTCAATGTGGATATTGAACCCGTCCCCGAACCCGCCACGCTCCTGTTGCTGGGATCGGGCCTGTTCGGCCTGGCCGGGTTCAGGAAGAAGAAATTTCACAAAAAAGGATAGAGCTCAGGGGCGCCAGAAAACCGGAACGCGGTTTCATCCCGGGATGTTCCATTGTTGGACGACGGGGTGGGAAACCTGGACGCGGGACGGGTGCTTCGGGCGGATGTCATAATGAGAAGGCCTGGATTGAACGACCCCCGCCCTAAGCAACGGGGTCGTTCATTTCAGGGACGAGAAAGGATCCACGGAGGTGATCGCACCCAGATTGGCGATGGATAAAGACAACGGCGGCAGGCGCACGGGAACGGAGCGGAGACGATTTTCGTATGCCGGTCACATTCCGGAAAGGCGGAGCGGGCGGGACCGGCGAAGCGGGACGGACCGCCGGAACGGCTGTAACGGTCCGAAAGAGACGGAGAGAAGGGCCGTTTTCATCTGATCCCGTGTCCGTATCCGGCCGGGCCGCGTAAACCGGAAACAACGGTAAAAGGCAGAGCCGAAACCCTTTGGGGCGGGCGCTTTGCCTTTTTTTTCCGGCCTTGATCCATGAACGGGACCTGCCCCGGCGTGAGGCAATGGGCCGGGTGCGGGAGCGCGCGCGGCCCATTTCTGCGGCAGATCCCTTCCCATTGACAAACCGGGACCGCTGTGTAAAAATTTACCACACTATGAAACACCTTTTCCTTGGAACCCATCCTTCTATAGAAAAAATCCGGGAACTCATCGCCATGGTCTCGGATACCGCCTTTAACGTGCTCATCCTGGGGGAAACCGGGACCGGGAAAGAGGTGGTGGCGCGCCTTCTCCATCATTCGTCCACGCGCCGCGGCAAAAGATTCGTCAAGGTGAACTGCGCGGCCTTGCCGCTTACGTTGCTGGAGAGCGAACTTTTCGGCTATGAAAAAGGGGCTTTCACGGGCGCCGACCGGTTGAAGCCGGGAAAATTCGAACTGGCCTCGGAAGGGGTTATTTTTCTCGATGAGATCGGTGATATGCCGCTGGTGCTCCAGGCCAAGATGCTCAATGT
>CAZCVB010000316.1:1811-2635 GCA_964501805.1 uncultured Desulfobacteraceae bacterium
GCGGCGAATTCAGCCGGCTTGGCGGAACAAGGGACATCAGGGTCGATGCGTGGGTGATCGCCTCCACCAATCATGACCTGGAGAAGGACATGAAGGAAGGGTTGTTCAGGGAAGATCTCTTTTACCGCCTCAACATCATCAAGGTGGAGATGCCTCCCCTTCGGGAACGAAAATCGGATATCCCCCTGCTGGCCGATCATTTTATCCGGGAATACCGGCGTGACCTCGGTATTGGCGGGGATTTTCAACTCGGCGGGGAGATGATGGGCCGGTTTCAGGAGTATCACTGGCCCGGGAATATCCGGGAACTCTCCAGCACGATCCTGAGATTGATGATGGGGGATGATCCAGAGGTCATAACGTCCGAGTTGCTCTGTAACATGAAAAGCGACGGTGTGTCTCCGGGGAGTGGTCCTCTTTCGTCTCCCGGGGACGGGGAACAGGACGGCAGGGAGGAAGGGCCCCGGCCGTTGAAAAAGGTCAAATCGGAAGCCGCTGAATATATTGAGAGAAAAGTGATTCTTCACGCCCTGAACATCTCCGGGTGGAACAAACGAAAAACAGCCAGGATGCTGGATATCAGCTACAAGACCCTCTTCTACAAGATGGAAAAACTGGAGATCCGTCACGGCCGGGCCTCGTGATCCGGCGGAACGCGCCGGGATCCCCGGGGCCTTCCTGCAGACGGAGGAGATACCCGGCCGGATACGGCGTGCGCCAGCCGGGGAACGAATGCGAACGCTCCTGAAACCTGTTGTCGCGCTTGTAGTCAGAGCGCCGGATCGGCAGGCCGACGATTGCCGATGCGTCCTTCGATACGGTCC
>CAZCVB010000317.1:0-2632 GCA_964501805.1 uncultured Desulfobacteraceae bacterium
ACGGTCGGTTTCGAGATTTTCGACAACACGGATTTCCGGACCACCAAGTTCGTCCAGGAACTGAATTACCGCCGGGCCCTGCAGGGGGAGCTGGCGAGGACGCTCAACCGTTTCAAGGAGGTCAGGAGTTCGAGGGTGTTCATTGTTATTCCAAAAGACTCCCTGTTCCAGGAAGACAAGAAACCGGCCACCGCATCCATCCAGGTGGACCTTGCGTCTCCTCTGCCGTCGGGGAAGGTGGCCGCCATTGTCCACCTGGTGGCCAGTGCTGTGGAGGGCCTTGATCCGGAACACGTGACGGTGGTGGATACCCGGGGCCGCGTGATTTTCAAGGGAGAAGGAGAAGACCAGTCCGCCTCTCTGTTGAGCAGCTCCCAGCTGGAATACAAGCGCAGGATCGAATCCGGGATCCGGGAAAACATTCAGGGCCTGCTTGAGGAGATCGTCGGGCCGGGAAAGGCCGTGGCGCGGGTGACGGCCGAAATCGATTTCAACAAGGTCGTGCTGAACCAGGAGGAATATGATCCTTCCACCACGGCGGTCAGGAGCCAGCGAAGCCTTCAGGAGTCTTCCCAGTCGGGAGGGAGTACGGTTCAGACACAACAGACGATCCTGAACCGCAGAAGCGGGATCGTTCCGCCCGCTTCCTCGGGGAGCCGGAAGACCCGGACCAAAAAAGACGCAACCGTCAATTACGAGATCAACAAGATTACCCGGGAAATCATCAAGCCGGCGGGAAGCATCAAGCGTCTATCCGTTGCGGTGGTGATCGACGGGACATACCGGTCGGAAAAGCTGAAGGACGGGACCGTGAAAAGGGTTTATGTCCCGAGAACAACAAAGGAACTGGAGACCTTTAAAGAGGTCGTCAAAAAGGCCATGGGATACAACGAGGACCGGGAAGACCAGGTGTCGGTGACGTCCATTCCATTCTCGGGCCCGGCGGTCGCCGAGATGGCGGCGGAAGAAAAAGGGGCCGGATTCCTCGGCCGGGTGGGACGGTATCGGAAGACCATCATCAACCTGGTTCTCATGGCATTTGTGTTCCTTTTCGTGATCCGGCCCTTGATGAAAGGACTGAAACGCATGGTCCCGAAGCTTCCCGTCGAAACAGACCGGCTTTCTCCCGGCGAGGAGGAAGGTTTGCTGGAGGCCCCGGATACGAAAAAATTAACCCTTAAGGAAAAGATCCTTGAGATCCAGAAGATGGATCCGGACAGGACCCAGCAGCTTATCAGGGCATGGATAGGAGAACAGGAGTAATGGCGGCATCGGATCTCACGCCGGAAAACCTGAGCGGACCCCAGAAGGCCGCGGTATTTTTCCTGGCCATGGGGGAAGAATTCACCTCGTCATTTTTCAGGGATCTGGACGAGGAGAGTATCAAAAAAATCGGGAGATACATGTCGGAAATCAACTATGTCTCGTCAGAAGTCCTGGACGAAGTCCTGGACGAGGTGCTGAAAAGCGCCAGAAACGATGTCAACCTGATGGTGTCCGGGAAAAAATTCCTCGAGGATATCGTGTCCAGGACGCTGGACAAGGAAACGGCCGATGAAGTGTTCAAGGTGATCGGGGCCAAGGAGCACCGGGCCCCTTTCAGTGAACTGGCGTATATCCCGGCGGATACCCTGGTCAATATCGTGAAAAATGAACATCCACAGACCATTGCCCTCATTCTGTCTTATCTGCCTTCGGGAAAGGGCGCGGAAGTCCTGAGCCTTCTCCCCGAGGACCTGAAGGCGGATATCGCACTCCGGGTGGCCGGCGTCGGAGAGGTCCAGGAAGAAATTGTTCAGGAGATAGAAGAGGCGATCCGGAGCGACCTTTCCAGGACACGGGTCAGCGGGCGAAAGTTCAACGGGATCGAAAAGCTGGCCAGTATCCTGAACGAGGTGGACGGAAACACGGAAGAAAGCGTCTTCTTACGCCTGGAAGAGGAGGATAGCGAACTGGCCGGTAAAGTGAGGCAGAAGATGTTCGTTTTCGAGGATCTGCTCCGGGTCGATGATAAGAGCTTCCGAGAGATCCTCCAGAGTGTGGACAATCAGATGCTGACAAAGGCCCTCAAGACATCATCCGAGGAGATGAAACAGAAAATCTTCAACAACCTATCTGAAAGGGCCGCGGAGATGCTCAGGGAAGACATGGAAGTCATGGGGCCGGTCCGGTTGAGCGACGTGGAAGAGGCCCAGCAGGAGATCATAAAGATCGCCAAGAAACTTGAATCCGAAGGAAGAATCGTTCTCGCCGGAAAGGGGAAAGACGATGTCTTCGTATGATTCTCCGGCGCACCCCGCCGGAGGGACGGCCCCGTGGGCGGCGTTTGGAACAAGTGCATTTGAATCGGAGACGTTTCCGCAAAAAACGGCGTCGGGGTCATTCGTGGCCCTTCATTCGGAAGCCGGGCGGGACGGGGAATTCATTCCCCTGGGGGGAGAGAAGGACGGTCCGGAACAAAGAGACCCGAACGGGAAGGCCTTCGTGCAAGGGGCGAAGAAGGTTGAAAAGAAGGTGGAAGAGATCCTGGACGAGGCGCGGAGGAAGGCGGAACACCTGGAGCAGGAGGGATACGAAAAGGGATTCTCCCAGGGTGAGAAAGACGGGCTCGAACTGGGAAAGAAACGGGCGG
>CAZCVB010000318.1:0-2601 GCA_964501805.1 uncultured Desulfobacteraceae bacterium
CGTCCAGCCTGAAGAGCTTCCGCGTCACATCGAGGCTGGTATTCAGTCCCGGACGCCCCACCCTCCCCTTCAGGTAGAGGATCGGGTCGTTCAGGAGCTTTTCCGCTACCGAGCGGGTCAGGGCCAGCACGGCCTCCCGCTGGCCCGGCGTCAATTTCCTGAGGGTTGGATCGCTTTTCCTGAGTTCCGCCTGGAGGATGGCCTGGGCCTTGTCCCTCAGGGAGACAATGGTGGGCACCACCTTCAGGGTCTTGAGCCATTTCTCGAACTTGGCCGCCTCTTCGCGGACGATCCGGTCCGCCTCCACCACGGCCTGTTTCCGCTGTGCCATGTTGAGGCGGGTAATCCCCTTGAGGTCGTCAATATCATAGACATAGACATTGTCCAGGTCATTGACCTCCGGCTGGACATCCCTGGGCACGGCGATATCGATGAAAAAGAGGGGCCGGTTCCGTCGCTTTCTGAGGCAGTTTTTCACCTGCGCGCGGGTAATCACGTATTCTTTTGCCGCAGTGGAGCTGACAACGATATCCACCTCCAGGAGCTGGGATCCGATTTCCTCGAACGAAACAGGCCGCGCACGGAAGATATCGGCCACCTGGACCGCCCGTTCAAAGGTCCGGTTGGCCACCACCACGGAGCCCGCTCCCTGTCGAACCAGGTGCCGGGCCGCCAGCTCCGCCATCTCCCCCGCCCCGATGAGGAGCACCTTTTTTTCTTTTAATTCGTGAAAAATCTTTTTTGCCAGTTCCACGGCGGCATAGCTGATGGAGACCGCGGCGCCGCAGATCTCGGTTTCCGTTCTCACCCGCTTTGCCACGTGAAAGGCCCTGTGCATCAGGCGGTTCAGAATTACGCCCGATGTCTTCTGCCGGGTGGCCTCGGCATAGGCGTTTTTTATCTGCCCCAGGATCTGTGGTTCCCCGACGATCATGGAATCGATGCTGGAGGCGACCCTGAAAACATGCTCCACGGCCTCCATGTCCTCGTATCGGTAGAGGTTCCCCTCAAACCGTTCCCGGGGCAGGCCTCCCAGTTCAGCCATCAGGGAAACCACGGATGCGGCCCCGTCCTTTGCGTCTTCCGTGGTGATAAGGGCCTCCACCCGGTTGCAGGTGGAGATGAACAGCCCTTCGTTAATATGGGGGATATCCCGCATGGCGCAGAGGACCTTCACCGTGTTGCCCGGTTCCGAAGCCAGGCATTCCCGTAGCTCCACCGGCGCGGTTTCGTGGTTCATCCCGATGTTGATAATCTTTGTCATGGCCTGTCCCCGGCACCCAGGCTTTCAAAGCTGTGGTATCCGCCGAACCAGATGCTGGCGCCCAGGAAGGTGAAAATCAAGATGCAGAAACAGACGATCGACATGATGGCCGCCCTGCGGCCCCGCCACCCCACGGTCAACCGTTCGTGAAGGAGCGCCGCGTAAAAAAGCCAGGTAATAAGCGACCAGACCTCCTTGGGATCCCACTGCCAGTAGCTGCCAAGCGCGCATTGCGCATAGATGGATCCGGTGATCATGCCCACGGTCAGCAGGGGAAACCCGTAGATCAACGCCTGATAATTGATGGCGTCCAGCGTCGCCAGGGAGGGGAGCCGGTTATAGAAGGACCCCAGTTTCTTGTTTTTGATGGATCGTTCCTGGATCAGGTACATGACGGCCGCCAGGAAAGTGATGGCGAACAGGCCGTTTCCCAGGAACACGGTTCCCACGTGGACGGTCAGCCACAGACTCCTGAACAGGGGCCGGACCGGTACCTCTACCCGGGGAAGGGTCGAGGAAACGATCATCAAAAATACCGCCAGCGGCGCAACGAACGATCCCAGGACCATGAGCTTGAAGCGGATTTGAAGCAACAGGTACGCAAGGATGATGCACCAGGAAAAAAAGGAAAGCGCGGACTTCAAACCGAGGACCGGGAACGTCCCCAGGGTGTAATACCGGCAGACGAGAAACAGGGTATGAAACGCGAACCCGGCCACCAGGACCCAGTAGGCGTACCGGAATACCCACTTGTGCTGCTTGATGATATAGACGATGAACCCGCCCGTGGCGATCAATTCAAGCACCAGCGCCGCACTGAACCAAAAAAAGGTCATGATTTCCCTCCATACGAGCGGGAATACCCGGCAACGGTATGGAACCGACTTCGCCCTTTCATCGTTCAACCCGCCCGGAAGGTCTGCGGCCGCCGGATCCGGGCGACCGTCTCCCGGACAGCCATGACCGGATTTCCATGAACAGGTCGCCGGGAAGCATCTCCCGGAGCATGGATGCCACATGCTCCCAGTCGTTGGCCGCCAGGGCCTGGAGGATATCGGAATCGACGAGGCCCTGGAAGATGCGCCTGTTCTTCTCCTGTGTAAATCCCCGGGACAGCACCGCCTGCCGCAACCGGCCCATCAGCTCCAGAAAGACCGCGTATTCAGGACCGAACCGGGATGAAAGCGCCTCCCTGAGTTTCCTGGCCATGGCGGGGCTCTTTCCGGATGTAGAGACCGCAATGACGAGATCGCCTCTCCGGACGATGGAAGGAACGATGAAATTACAGTCCACCGGCTGGTCCACGGCATTCACCAGGAGGCCCCTTTTCCGTGCGC
>CAZCVB010000319.1:0-2594 GCA_964501805.1 uncultured Desulfobacteraceae bacterium
AGCGCATGACTGGCAGTCATGAGGTCGTCGGTTCGATCCCGATCAGCTCCACCAACAATATCAATACGTTAGGCCGCATCCAAAAAGGGTGCGGCCTTTTTCGTCTAACGTTTCTAAATTATAGTTCTGCCAACGTGTGAAAAGACGTGGCCCGCGGTTCATACCGGCAGGGTCATCCCCTCCCTGGCCCAGAAAATCTCGGTCAGCCCGCCGCCGGCGCGGTCATCCTGGCACTCCTTCCACAACCGGTCGATCATCCCGTCCGAGTGCTGCGGATCGTGGTGAAAAATCGCGAGCTGACGCACCCCCGCCCGTCTGGCCAGTCCGATGATCACCGGGATGGAGGTATGCCCCCACTCGGCCTTTTTCCCGTATTCTTCCGCGGTGTACTGACCATCGGCGATGAGGAGATCCGCATCTTCAATGAACTCCAGGTACTCCTGCACATATCGGGCGCTGTCGGCGTCTTCTTTCTCAGGCCGCACGATCCGGTCCAGTTCCACATCCGTGGCGTAGACCACCCGTTTTCCCCCCGCGCTCAGGCGGTAACGAACCGATCCCCCGGGATGAAACACCTGTTCCTGCCAGTCCACGACCACCGGACCGATGACCACGGTCTCATCCGACATCTCCCGGATCCGGATATCCGCCGCCATATCGGAGAGGCCCACGGGGAAATAATCCATGTCCATCTGCCGTTTCAGGACGTTTTCAAGGAACCGCTCTTTATTGGAACTGCCGTAAATTGTGATCCGGGCGCCTTTCCGGTAGGCCGGTTTGAAAAAAGGGAGGCCCTGGATGTGATCCCAGTGGGTATGGCTGAGGAACAGGTGAAGGGGGGCCGGATCTTTCCCCCCTTCCATCTCCCTGGCCAGAAGAAGACCGAGACCCCGGATCCCGGTTCCCGCGTCAAAAATAATCCGGATGTCACCGTAGCGGATGAAAACGCACGGGGTGTTACCGCCGTATTTTTCCGTGGCCCGTCCCGGTGTGGAAATCGAGCCCCGCGTCCCCCAGAAAGTAATCAGCATCCTGTCCGCACCGGAGGCATTCATGGGTCCTTCTCCGCCCTTCCTTCCACAAAGACGATCCTGGCATCCCCGATCTGGATCTTGTCATTGTTGCGCAGAATGCACTTCTGAACGCGAACGCCGTTTATGAACGTTCCGTTCGTGCTGTCCATGTCCTCCACGTGATATTCCTCGTCCTCATAGATGATCCGGGAATGGACCCGGGAGGCGTCCTCCAGCCAGAGCCGGATCCGGCATTTCGAGGAGCGCCCGATGAGGATCTCCCCTTCATCCAGCTGCACCCGGATCGTCTCCCGTCCCGGATGACGAACCTCCAGGTAGGCCCCCTGCCGGACGGTATCTCCTTCGAACACCGCTTTTCTGGAAACCGGGGCGGTTTGGGAGAACTCTATCTCCCCCTCCTGAAGCGGTGCATCTTCCCCGGGAAACGGTTTTTTTTCACTCATGTTCGGTCAGGTTTCCATTCATGCCGTCCCGCCGCACAACTGCGGGAAGGGCTGTTTACTGCATCAGCCGCGTATCGCTGTTATAACGGGCGGAAAAAACCGCTCCTTTTCCCGAAAAAAGGCTGCAATGGGAGAGGATATATTCTACTACCCGTGATCTCACCGACTCATCCATGGCATTGAAGGTTTCCACAAACACGTCATCCTCGGCGATGCACGAAAGGGTCTCCCAGATTTCCCGGGGCGGCGTTTCGGGACCGAAATCCGGAAAAGAGGCCGTTCGTCCCCTCCCGAGGACCCGTTCTCCCTCCTCGCGGACCCGATCAAGCTCGGCCTGGAGCCGCCGGACCTCGCGCACGAGTTCCTTGGTGGAACGACACACGGCGGAGACGGGACACGCCGTTTCCCGGTCCCCGATCCTGAGAACTATCTCAACCCGAACTCCGGCCGGATTGTCGCTTTCCGGATCATGAATCTCCCCGATTTTGAAAATAGCCGGCATATCGGTTTATCTCCTTGAAGACACCGCCGCACCCTTGAGGTACACGGGAAGTCCGGCCACCATGTAAACGACCGTGTCCGCCATGCGGGCAACTTTCTGATTCAGTAACCCCGCGAGATCCCTGAATTTTCTACCGAGGGCGTGTTCCGGAACGATTCCGGTTCCCACCTCGTTGGCAACGGCGATGACGGCGTGTTTCCTGCCGGAAAAGGCGTCCAGGAGTCCGCGGACATAATCATCCACACGCCCTTCTCCCTGTTTCAGAAGGACGTTGCTCAACCAGATGGTCAGGCAATCCACCAGCACGGCGGCTGCGCCGTCACACCCGGATTCAAGCACCCCGGCGACATCCAGCGGTTCTTCCACGAGCCGCCATTCCCTTCCCCGGGCCTGCCGGTGCCGTCTCACCCGCTCGGCCATCTCCTCGTCCAGCACTTCCGCCGTGGCCAGAAAAAGACGCGGCGCATAGCGGCTTTCAACATAGTGCTGCGCCCATGAACTCTTGCCGCTCCGGGCCCCGCCCAGCACAAGCACCAGTTCGTTTTTAAGGGATTCGGCCATGACATACAACCCAAAAATACACGCGCCTCTTCAGACGGATGCGAAGGGAGGGGA
>CAZCVB010000320.1:0-2553 GCA_964501805.1 uncultured Desulfobacteraceae bacterium
GGGGCGTATCGCCCGTGTTCCGGACTCGGTGGGCCGCGCCCGGCGGGATAAGGATTGTGTCGCCCGGCGCCACCGAAACGGTGTCATCCCCCACGGTCGCAAGCCCGCTTCCCCGGATCACGTGGTAGATCTCTTCACTTTTCAGGTGCCGGTGCAAAAGGGTTTCCCCGCCCGCAGAGACCGTGGACAGTGCCAGGCTCTGGTTCCGGTTTCCATGGACACGCGGGTGCATCAGTTCCCGGATAACGGATCCGTCCCGGGTGGTATAGGGCCGGATATCCCGGAAGATGGTTTTTTGTATCATGGGGTCTCCCGTTTCGTTTTTGTCTTTGTTGGACCCGCGGCTACCAGGTACAGGAGCCCGGATTCGCTGTTGAGGCCGAGACATGCGGAGGCCTCGGCATCGTAAAAGGCCCCGATGCCGCAGCACCCGAGACCCAGGGCCGTGGCCGCCAGGTAGATCCGTTCTCCCAGGCGGCCGGCGGCCAGCATGGCGCGGCGGTATCCCCGGGGCCCGGGGGTTTCATCCACGAGGTCCAGGTTCGCCATGAACAGGAAATGGACCGCCGCGTTGGCGAGCCACGCCTGATCCAGGCAGACGCGGGCCATCCGGTCCGTTGAACATTCCGAATCGACCCGTCCCACGGAACCGGTCTCCCGGTCCAGGAGATGGAATCCGGCATCCAACCCCGGGGCCTCCCGGACCAGAAAACCCGTGCATGGCAGCGTCCCGCCTCCTTCCAGGGGACCGCAAAGGGCGTCAAGCAGGCGCTCCAGGTACCCGGGAGGGAGGGGGCGAGAGACGAAGTTCCGTTGGGAACGCCGACGGAACACGGCTTCCCCGTAGCGCAGGGCGCCGCACGTTTCTGCGGGCCGGGCCGGCCGCGTCCATTTTTCCGGCCATGGCCCCAGCCGCCGGAGAAGGGCCGGGGCCTCCGCCCGGCGCATGATCCGGGACCCGGCCCCGTGAATTTCCCGGATGGCAGGAAAATCCGTCTCTTTTGGGGATACGCGGCTCGCGTTTCTGATTTCATCCGCAAGTTCGGGGATCTCCGCCTGTTCCCCGTTCCAGCCGTTTTCCGCGGCCGGGACCCGGCACACCAGAAGGGTTACCTCCCGTGACGGATCGAGCCCGAGGAGCCGGTTTACGAGCGCATCCGGAAAATCGCAGGAAACGGAAAACGGCAGTCCATGGGCCTTGAGGGCCAGGACAAGGTTTTCGGCCACGTGCCCGGTGTCCAGCAGGTGGTACCGGTAGGACCGGTCCCGGTATTTCCAGGCGCTCCGGAAAAATATGGCGGAGAGGAAAAACATCAGGCTGGGGCGCTGCGCCGTGCCGCCCGGCAGGCAGGCCCGCCATTCGCCCGCCCGCCGAAGAGGAATCAGGCCATGGGAGGCGACGGAAAAATGATAGAGCCCGTCGTCCAGTCCACCGACGCCTTCGGCCGCCACGTAGATCTCCGTGGGATAAAGGGCCCCGGCCGAGGCCGCGCTCCGGTAATAAAAATCACCCCCTGCGTGTTGCGCCCTGGCGGTCAGGCCGTATGAAAGGGTCAGGATGCCCGACAGGTCCTCGCAGGTGATGTCGCGGACGGATGTCTTCTCCGCCGGTGCTTTCACCAGGGTGAAAAGATCTTTATCCGGCATCCGGATATCCCGCGGCAGGGGTACCGGTTCGATCCCGGGATATGTCTTGAACACGTCCGGCTGGTTCTGCCAGTCCAGAAAATGACCCGCCATGCGGTCGCGATGATAAGCCGTTTTTTGATGGTATTCAAAGGCGGAACGGATCATATGGCACGCCCCCTTTATCGAAACGACCCGGGTCCCGTCCGGGTCGCTCCCCGTTATTCCCCGGCCCCTGTCGTCCTGTTTTTTTATTCTCATACCAACGGGTCTTTGTCACGGCCTTTCGAGACCTTTGCAAAACGCCCCCTTTTGCCCAATTTCGGCGTCAGTCTCAAATTGCAATCCGCCCGGGGCGGATAAATCCTCAAAATACTCAGCGTATGGATGCCTGTCCCGCTTGACAGCCTGAAGCGGGGCGGTTGAAATTTTCGCCTTCCTTGAACTTGGCCAAAATTGAGCATTTTTCAAAGGTCTCTTTTCGCCGCGCGGGGGCTTTCGGCGCGTTGTTTCCCCGCAATCCTAAAGTTCCTGAAAGATCAGCCGATACAGCCAGTATAGGATGGATATGAGAGAAACAGGAGTGAACAGCCGAACGAGACCTGAGGAAAGACGATGGAAACGGAATTTCGGGTCCTTATCGTGGATGACGACATTGTCTCCCGAAAACGGTATCGCGCCATTTTGAAGAATATTCCCGGTCTCCGGGTCCATGAGGCGGAAAACGGGAAGGCCGCGCTGGCGCTCATTGAACAGTCGGTCCCCGATATCATCATCTGCGACCTGCTGATGCCCGAAATGGACGGCCTGGAATTGTGCCGAAGGCTCAAGGGCGATGAGGCGTTTTCCGACATATATTTCATCATGGCCAGCGCCAGCGACGGGCGGGAGGAACGGATCCGCTGCATGAGCGAAGGGGCGGACGAC
>CAZCVB010000321.1:0-2487 GCA_964501805.1 uncultured Desulfobacteraceae bacterium
CGTGGTGACCGGACCCGCCACGGTAGTCGAGGCCATAGGCGCGGGAAAAAAAGCCGCGCGCGCCATTGACGCCTTTTTACGCGGAGACCCGCTCCCCGACCGGACGCCCGAACCGGTGCCCCGGATGCGGGTGGAGCCGGTCCAGCTTGATGCATCGGAGAAGGTGGTGATCCTGCCGCAACAGATGGAGACGCTTCCGCTGGCAAAACGGAAGACCACTTTCCAGCAGGTGGAGCGGGGGTTTGATGAGGACATGGCCCGTCAGGAGGCCCGGCGGTGTCTCCGCTGCGATCTCTGTATCGGTTGCGGCGAGTGTTCCGTGGTGTGCCGCACCAAGATGGGCGTGGGCGCGCTTCAGTGCATGGGGGCGGGTGATGACCGGGTGGTGCTGACGGATCTTTTGCGCCCGGGAGAATATTGTATCGGCTGCGGCAGCTGTGCCAATGCCTGTCCGAGGGGATGCATCCGGATCGTGGACGAGGGCGCGGAACGCCGGCTGATCCTTTCCGGAACGGTCCTGGCCCGTCTCGAACTGGCCCGCTGTGAAAGCTGCGGCGAATACTATGCGCCGAAAAAATACATCGCGTATGTGAACAACCTGGCGGACGCCGAACAGCCGGTGAAATTGAAGCGCAACCTGTGCCCGGAGTGCGCCCGAAAGATCAAGGCCATATCCATGGCCGGTTTCGCCCGTGCGTTCAGGGCCGGGTCCTGAGCCGGCAGCCGCAGGATCCGCGGACCGGCCCGGGCGCGGATCGGGGCTCTGATGGAAAAACGGCGTTTCAACGGTGTCGAACGGAGGAGAAGAGATGGCACGGATTCTGGTATTGGATGATGAAAAGGATGCCTGTGACCTCATTGAACGGGTCCTGGGCGACAGCCACGAGGTCGTGACCTTCACGGAAGAAGACGAGGCCATCGATTATTTCAGCAACAATCCGGTTGACCTGGCCATTCTGGATATCAAACTCAAGAAGATGTCCGGGGTGGATGTCCTGGCCCGGTTGAAGGACCTCCGTCCCGACGTGAAGGCCGTCATGCTGACCGGGTACCCAACGGTCCAGACCGCGGAGCATGCCATCACGCTCGGGGCCTATGAATACCTCACCAAGCCCCTGGATATCGACCAGCTGGAGGCCAAGATCAACCAGGTCGTCTCGCCTTCCGAGAAGCCGGTTCCGGAACGGCCCGCCCCGAAGCTTGACGAGGACCTGTCCTCATCCGATTGATCCCCTGTTCCGGACGGATCCGTTCCGCCTGTCTCCCGGCGGATGCGTTTACGGCTTGGCGGTCCCCTTTGCCGGTTGCTTTCAGCCCGTTCCGCGGGAGGTTGCGGCCGGCCCGTCAAGGGAGCAGCAGGTCAACCGGAATCTCGCCCTGAGGCCGAGCCGTTTTGTTTCCAGGAGCGCCGGATCGGACCATACCGCCATGCGAGTGGCGCCGGCCCGGATGGCAAGCCGTTCCATCTCCCATCCCTGCCGGTTCCTGGGCCGTTCACATCCCAGGGAGATCGGTATCTCCGGCATCATCAACCGGGCCGTTGCGATGAGCCGGGCGATTTCGATGGGAGAAGGGGGCGTCACCCGGGCCATGGGGGTCCCTTCAAGGGGGGTCAGAACCACGATTACCAGGGAATCCGGCCGGAAGCGGCGAACGATATCGAGAGCGGCGTATTCGGCCGATATCCTGCCGTGATCGAGTCCCGCCACGATATGCGGGACCAGTTGAAGACCGCTTCCCCTGATGGCCTCCAAGGCGTTGAAAACCGGATCCATGCCGCTTAGATGGTATATTTCCCTGGCCGTTTGCGCGTCGCCCATGACATCGATGAGGCCCTGTTTCACCCCGGCCTTCTGGATCCGACGGCAGGAGCGGGCGTCGGGAAACCCGGTATGGGCGGACATGAAAAGGGGCGTTTGTCTGCTGATGGTCCCGATGGCCTGCACATACCGTTCCCAGGGAAGCCGACCGGTCCGGTCGGATCCGCCCGTCAGGAGGATCCCTTTCGCACCGTTTGCCGAAAGGCGTTTTGAGATCCGGATCAGATCATGAGGATTGCCGGCTTTCAGCATGGGCGCCAGCAGTTTTCCCCTGCAATGCTCGCACTGCAGTTCGCATCGGTCTCCCGTGATGGATATGGCCGGGTATCGCCCGCGGATACGTCCGTAACGGATCATGCCGGGAAGGTAGAAGGTGAAGGTAAAGCCGTGGCGGTCCCTGGCGGTTTTCCATGCCGCCCTGAACAGGGCCCGGTCTTCCGGGCGGAGATCCGGCGTGCGCGGGGTCGGGTGGGGTGTGGCACTTTTGCTTGACATGTCTCCCGTGGGAATGCGGTAAAAGTAAAAAAGATTTCCGAAAATCCGGCCCTCCGGTCGGATTCCCGGCCGTCTCTTTCGGGCCCGGGTTCCGGAGAGAAACCGGCGCGCATCGGAGATCTTGCCATGGGAACGGAGGATAGGTCAATGAAACGCTTAAATCAAGTGGTCC
>CAZCVB010000322.1:0-2479 GCA_964501805.1 uncultured Desulfobacteraceae bacterium
AATAAGCATAATGGAGCTATATGCCGGATCGCCCCGGGATCACGCAAACGGCCGGGACATCATCTGGTGCAGAATACCCGGTAAAGGCCGGCAGGACATTTCCGGAAGGATGCCGGACAGCGAACTACTCCGCCGCAGGCAACGGGGTATCATCAAAGGCATCGAACGCCCCAAAGGGCAGGGAAGACAACCCTTGTTCGTCTCCGGCGGATTCAATAATATGACCGCCGTTTCCTCGTCTGCCTCCCCACCAGAAGGCCGATCATCAGGCCGCAGAGCAGGACCAAGGCCCCGGTGGCGAACCACCGGTTCCGCCCGGATGAGCGGAGTTGCCGGTTTTCGGCGGTAAGGGTATCCACCTGGTGGACGGCGGCCTCCAGCTTTTCCCGCGTGGCGGTATAGTTCTTTTTCAGATCCAGGTACCCGGCGGCATCCCGTCTGAGGGCCGCGTATTTTTCACGGGCATCCCTGAGGGCGGCCATGTTTTCCCTGAGGCTCTCCGAGGCGGCCCGTTCCCGCCGAGCCGCCTCCTCCCGGTCGCGCTCGGCCAGGGAAAGACGTTCGCTGAGGGCGGCGTTCTCTTTTTCCAGGGAGACGGCCCGCGCCTCCCACGGCTGCCGCCGCATGAGATATCGTTTCAGCACCCAGCCTTCCGCCGTGTCCCGTCCCCGGCCCGGGACACGGACACGGACCCAGTTGTCCCGGGACTCCAGCACCTCCACCTCCTGTCCCGAGCGAAGAAAGGAGAGAATCTTGTTTCCTGTTCCAGGCCCGGTCCGAAAGGTAATCTCAACCGAATCGGTCACATAGGCCTTCTCGGCCCATGCAGGGGAACTGATCAGCCACATTGCGGCTCCCGCCAGGACAACAACAAAAAAGGATTTCATGGGTCCACCTTTGATTCGGATTGGGGTTGCATAGAAGCGCGCGTGGTACGCCCTTCTCTTGTCTTCACATGGAACGCCCCGGCGCACCGCCAAGGCCGGCTACCTGCGCCGGTATGTCCCCATCAGGCAGCCCTTGGCCAGGATATGCCCTTTCATGGCGTCCAGCAGCCGGGCGCGGCTCACGGCGCCCGGCGCGAACCGCAACACCGTATCCAGGGCGTAGATCCTGAAATAGTAGCGGTGAATACCCGAAGGCGGACACGGTCCCCCGTATCCCGTGCGCCGGAAATCGTTTTTCCCCTGCATGGCGCCGTTTTCAAGGGCGCGATGCGGCGGGATGTTTCCGGGCAGTCCCTTTACGGTCGCCGGGAGATTGAAAAGGACCCAGTGCACCCACGTTCCCATGGGCGCGTCCGGATCATCGCAGGTGAGCGCGATGCTCCGGGTTCCGGGGGGAAGGCCCTCCCACTCCAGGGGCGGAGAAATGTTCTCTCCGTCACAGGTATAGCGCGCCGGGATCATGGTCCCGGCCCGGAAGGCCGGACTGGAGATGCGGATTTCCCCGGATTTGCCTTTCCCTGTTTGGGAACCGGCGGTCCCGGCCCCGAAAAAGAGGAACACCGCCACCATCCCCAGCGCCGCGAAACAGCCTTTTCTGCGCATAACCGCACCTCCTCCCTGAAAATCCGGGGGTTACCCGCCTTTTTCCTTTTTCACTACCCGGATATCCGTGATCCGGGTGCCGGGGTATTGTCCCCCTTCGTCTTTTTCGAGGTATTTCACCATGTCCCACACCGCGCACAGGGCCATGGTGACCCCCACCAGGGCCTCCATTTCCACGCCTGTCCGCGCCTGGGCCCGCACAAGACACCGCGATTCGACGGCGTCTTCCAATATGTCAAAGGTGATACTCACCACGTCCAGGGGGATCTGGTGACAGTGGGGGATCGCGAGATGGGTCTGCTTGGCGGCCGTCATGCCCGCGATCTCCGCCACCAGAAGAGGGTCCCCCTTCCGGATATTTCCCGCCCGGATCTCACGGATTGTTCCGGGAGAAAGGACGATTTTTCCCGTTGTTTCCGCCTGCCGGCGGATAACCGGTTTTTCCGTCACATCCACCATTCCCATAGCATTTTCCTCTTCAGGATTCAAAATGTTCGGTTTTTCTGCTCGCTTCCGACTTGACCCGCTCCACCGCTTCCACCAGCGCGGGGAACACGTGTTCCCGGGTATCCCCGCCCACCAGGACGGCCATGACCTCGTCGCCCACTTTCAGCGACCCGCCACAGGTCTCAATTACCACATGAATAATGCCATCCATCTCTTTGATATCGCTAATTATATTTTTTATCACCGTTTCATCGAACGTGACCGACATGCCGCTCACGTTTTTTCCATTCAACGACGTTCCTCTTACGATTCCCAGGTGACTGGCGATCATGCCCATCCGGTGGTATTCCGGATGGGACTTCATCTCCCGGATCATCCGGTTCATGTCCATCATGCTTCTCCTTATGTTTATCCTGACGTTCCATATACCCTATAGTTGCATAAACAACACGGCTTAATATTATTAAAAGACATTATACTAC
>CAZCVB010000323.1:0-2467 GCA_964501805.1 uncultured Desulfobacteraceae bacterium
GTGACCGGCCCTGTTCGTTTGAAGAAGCCGTCCCTTCCCCGCGCCCACTGCCGTGACCTTTGCAAGCCATCGGCAGGACCGTTTAAAAACAACCCCCGACCCCTCCGGCCTTGACGAGACGTCCGTTGAAAAAACTATCACAACCATCGGCCGGGAATTTTTCAGGGAAGTCCGGAATTCCCCCTGACGCGGCATAAAGGGCGGGGGAGTGGGGTGTTCCCGAAACGGCCTGTTTCGGTCTGGAGGCATGGACGCCGAAGGGCCGAAACCGGCCGTGAGCGCAGGCAGGACGCCGGAGCGAACGTAAGTGGAGGGAATATCCCGCTTCTCCGCCCGGAAAAAATCCGTGGTTATGGAACAATGAGGGGTGTGCAGGTTTTCCGGACACAACCTGTCATGCGGGAGCGTTTTCTTCCGATTTTATCCTGGAAGAACGAAGCACACGGCGTTCCCGTGCGGACAGGACCGCCTTTCGCAACCGGATGGACCGGGGCGTGATCTCCACCAGTTCGTCCTCCCGGATGAAAGTGATGGCCTGCTCCAGGCTCATCGGCTTTATCGGGGTGAGGATGACGTTGTCATCTTTTCCCGCGGCCCGCATGTTGCTGAGTTTCTTTTCCTTGCAGGGATTCACCACGATGTCCTGACCCCGGTTATGCTCGCCGATGATCATTCCTTCGTAGACCGGGTTCCCCGGCACCACGAAAAGCCGTCCCCGCGGCTCCAGGTTGAACAATGCGTAGGGGACGGCCTTTCCCGTGCGGTCTGCGACAATGGAGCCGGTAAATCGGCTGGAACACTCCCCCCGGAATTCCCCGTAGCCGTCGAACAGGAAGTACATGATGCCCGTGCCGCGGGTGTCGGTGAGAAACTCGTCGCGGTACCCGATCAATGTCCGTGCGGGGACGGTATATTCGATCCGCACGCGTCCCTTTCCGTTGTTGGTCAGGTTGGTCATTTTTCCCTTACGAAGGGACAGCTTTTCCGTGACGACCCCCAGAAATTGTTCTTCGCAGTCCACCAGCAGCCGTTCGATCGGCTCCATCTTTCTGCCGTTTTCGTAACGGTAGATGACCTTGGGCCGGCCGATGCAGAATTCATAGCCTTCCCGCCGCATGGTTTCAATAAGGATGGCCAGTTGAAACTCTCCCCGGCCTTTAACCAGGACAATATCCTGCGCCCCGGTTTTTTCTATCTGGATTGCGACATTGAGCAGGGTCTCTTTTGTCAGGCGTTCCAGTATCCGGCTCGACTGGACGTATTTCCCTTCTTTTCCGGCAAAGGGCGAGCTGTTGACGGAGAACTCCATGGATACCGTGGGCTCGTCCACATGGATCCGCGGCAGGGCCTTCGGGGCCTCCCGGTTGCAGATGGTATCGCCGATTTTGACCTTCTCAATTCCCGCAAGCACCACAATGTCCCCGGGCTGAACCATTTCCACGTCCTTTAACCCGATGCCTTCATAGACCTGGAGCTTGGATACCTTGAGGGGAATGTTTTTGCCGTCCTCGCCGATACACACCAGGCTGTCTCTGGACCGGGCGGTGCCGTTGAATATTTTTCCAACGGCCAGGCGGCCCATGTAATCCGAGTAGCCCAGGTCCGATACGAGCATCTGAAACGGCGCGCCGGGATCATAAGAGGGCCCCGGAATTTCATCGAGGATCGTGTCCAGCAGCACGTGGAGATTCTTTCCTCCCGCATCCGGCGATTTCATGGCGATACCGTCCCGGCCGATTGCGTAGAGCAAGGGAAACTCGATCTGATCCTCGGTGGCGTCCAGATCGATTAAAAGATCGTACATCTCGTTGAGGACCTCGTCGGGACGGGCGTCCCGGCGGTCGATCTTGTTAATCACCACAATGATTTTAAGATTCGCCTCCAAGGCCTTTTTGAGAACGAACCGGGTTTGGGGCAGAGGGCCTTCCGATGCGTCCACCAGGAGAAGCGCGCCGTCGGCCATGGAAAGGGCCCGCTCCACCTCTCCGCCAAAGTCCGCGTGCCCGGGCGTGTCGATGATGTTGATCCGGACATCCCTCCAGAAGATGGAACAGTTCTTGGCCGCGATGGTGATCCCGCGTTCCCGTTCCAGGTCCATGGTGTCCATGAGACGATCATCGATTTCCTGGTTGTCCCTGAACAATCCGGTCTGGCGGAACATCGCGTCCACCAGGGTGGTCTTGCCGTGATCCACATGGGCAATGATGGCAATGTTTCTCAACTTGTTGTTTATCAATTCGCTTGAAATGGGAATCCCTCCATTATTCTCATGGCCATCCATAAACGGGAATGTTGCCATCCGGATCCTGTAAATGTCGCGTTTGCTGAAGATATAAGGCAGCAAAGGGGTTGGCGGGACCCGGATACCTCTTCAGGTCCCTTCCGGGAAGGTGGTCCATGGAGGCCTGAGATGTTATTGTCCCATTCTGGGAATGGGAGAAAACCCTCGCCTTCAGGCGAAGACTTT
>CAZCVB010000324.1:0-2444 GCA_964501805.1 uncultured Desulfobacteraceae bacterium
TTATTTAGATACGGAACGTATTTGAGTCACCATTCAACACCATCCCGGGGAAAGACGTATTTTACGTCGACTGCCGCATCCTCCCGGATGAGGACCTGGACCGGGTCATCGGAAAGGCCGGTGAGATCGCCGCCGAAGTGGCCGCCGGGTCAGGGCTGCGGATCGACGTGGATCCGGTCCATCGCCAGGCGGCCGCGCCGCCGACCCCCGCGGATGCGCCGGTGGTGGGCGCCCTTGCCGGAGCGATACGGCGGGTTACGGGGAGGGAAGGGATCCCCATGGGGATCGGCGGCGGGACCGTGGCCGCGTTTTTCCGCCAGGCCGGTCTTCCCGCCGCGGTCTGGTGCACCATGTGCGATACGCCCCATCAGCCCAATGAATACTGCCTGGTCCCGAACCTGCTGACCGATGCCAAGATCTTCGCCTGCCTGTATATGGGGGAGTATTGAGGACCCTGCCTGGACCGGGTTCGCGGAGGAGGGGCGCCTGCGGGGATCAGGTTTTCCGGATGACCGAAGGGACTTCGAAACACTCCCGTATGGTCCGGATGGCACGGTCGCTGTCCCGGGAAAAGACGACTCCCATGACCGAGTGGATGGAGCAACTGAAGGCCGGGAGCGCGATGCCTTCAGCGGAAAAGGCGGAGAGGAGGTCGCTGGCAATCCCGTAACGGTCCCCGAAATGGGGTCCGTTCATGGAAAAGACGGCCACCGGCGAGACCTTTCGCACGGCGGTCCCCGGGATCCGGTCCGGGATAGGGCGGGGGGTGTCATTTTCCGATGAAGCGGGAAGACAGAAAGAGAGAGAAGCGGTCTCTTCATCCCCCGAGGGACCCAGGACGAGAAAGGTGAACATGCGTCCGGAACGGGCAAAATCCGCGAGCCTTTTTCCCATGAGAGGGATTTCCGGCCGATTCAGCCGCATCTGAAACAGTTCCTGGCGTTCGTACCATTCCAGCGCATAGACCTTGGGTTGTTTTTCCTGATAGGAGGCCACCACCTCCCGGTAGAGCTGTTCTTTCCCTTTCCGGGCCAGACGCCAGTCCGCCGGGGTCCGGTACGCACCAAAGCAAAAGACCTCGAACAGGGCGCCCGCGGTCATGTCAAGGACCGCGTCCCGAAGGATCACGGAGATGGCGGAATTGGAATGGGCCATGGCTTCCGCCTGGATTCCCTTCCTGTCAAAGAGGTCCAGGAGCGCCGACGTGATCCCGGGATCGCTCCGGTGGGGAAAAAGGGAGAGAATGCCCGATGTTGAGCCGTCCGCGCGGATTCCGGGAAAGGCGGCCTTTGTCGCGGCGGCGGCCTTCTCCGCGCCGTCGGGCTCCGCCGCCAGGTTCAATCGCCAGGCCTCCTCCCGGTTTTCGCAGGTGAGGAAGGCGAGGTTGACCTTCTCCCTTGCCAGGCGCCCGCACAACGCGGCGGGAAATCCCGGGTCCTCTCCGGGATGGAGCAGGGAAATCCACACTACGTTATCGAGGATCTTGAAGCCGCCAAGTCTGGTCCGAGGAGACATCTCCGCCCCAACTCCAATCGATTCCGGGATACCAACCGGCCGGCGGCCGGAAGAAAGACCCTCCGCGTTTCTCCTGCGTTTCCGGAGGGCTTTCCAGCGGGCCGCCGTCTCCTCGCTACAGCAGGCTGCTCACCACTTCCCACATCCCTTCCGTATCGATCGGCTTGGCGATATAGTCATCGGCCTCGGTGGACATGCCGTCCGCATGGGTGTAACTCGTGGTGGGAACCGCTTCGCCCACGGCGGTGAGGAGAACAACCGGGATATCCCGCGTCTCCTCGTTGGCCTTCAGCTCGGAGCAGAGGACATAGCCGTCTTTCCGGGGCATCATCACGTCCAGGATGATCAGGTCCGGGCGCCGTTCCTTGATGGATTCCTCCCCCTCAACGCCGTCATAGGCCCTTCCCACCTCGCATCCCTTGCTCTCCAGCATCATGGCCACGGTTTCCACCAGATCAGGATCATCGTCCACCACAAGAATATATTTTCCGGCCATTTTCAAACCCCCTTTCTTTTTTAAGAATATTATATATAAACCGTCTTGTTCCCGTCCGATCCGCCGTTTCCCATCAACCGGGATCCGGTCTCGGGTAAAGCCCGGCCCTCTCCACGATTTCGGGGACTTTTTCCTCCCATTCGATGGCCATGACGTGAAAACCGCTGATCCCTTCCACCTCCTTCAGGCGCAGGATGGTCTCCACGCAGATATCGATTCCTTCCTGGGCCTGTTTCTCCTTGGGCACGCCGCTCATCCGTTTGACCACCTCGTCCGGCACGTCCATGCCGGGGACCCGGTTTTTCATATACTTGGCCATGCCGGCCGATTTGAACGGGGTGACCCCCGCCAGGATATGGACCTTTTCGTGAAGCCCCCGGTCGCGGGCCTGTTTCAGCCACAGTTCGAATTTGTCCAGGTTGTAGATGCACTG
>CAZCVB010000325.1:0-2427 GCA_964501805.1 uncultured Desulfobacteraceae bacterium
AAGTATACATAGTATTTCATGACGTTCCCTGTTCCTGTTCGATTCAGACGGCCCGGTAACGGGAACTCTTTCCCCCCCGGAGCGGACGGATCGTCCGGCCGGGGTGCTGCTCACCGGGGACCGGTCAATATAGTGCCTTCCCGGGGAAGGATTGTCCATCTTTTTTTGGGCGGGACCTTGGTCCACGTGATGGATCATCGGTTAATGGTGATTCCGGAAACCGGCTTTTCGGCGCCGAAAGAAAAAGGAGGAAAGTGAAGATGAGAACAATTTTACGGGTTGATATGTCTTCATTGCGTATTTCCAAGGAAACGGCGGGAGAACATTTCAGGTTCCTGGGGGGACGCGGATTGGGGGCCAGGATTCTTTCCGACGAAGTGGATCCGCGGGTTCATCCCTTAAGCGGGGATAATAAGTTAATCATCGCGCCCGGGCTGTTTTCGGGAAGCACGATCCCATGTACGAGCCGCCTGTCGGTCGTGAGCAAGAGTCCGCTGACGGGCGGAATCAAGGAGAGTAACGTGGGCGGGCCCGTATCCCAGGCACTGGGGCGGCTCGGTTTCGCCTGTATCGTCATCGAAGGGCGGTCCTCAAACGGTCCGCACGTCATGAGGATCACGGGCCGTGGGGAGATACACTTTGATCCGGCTGAAGATATTCAAGGGATGGGAAATCACGAAGCGGTTGAAAAACTTTTCAGCCGTCACGGGAAGCAAATAAGCATTTTATCCATCGGTCCCGCCGGCGAACTCCTGTTGCCGACGGCAACCGTGGCGGCCACTGATCAGGACGGATTCCCCTCCAGGCATGCGGGAAGGGGCGGGCTGGGGGCCGTGATGGGCGCAAAGGGGCTCAAGGCGATCGTGATAGAAGGGGAGGGAAATGGCGAATGGGAATGTTCGGACAAGGAACTCCTGAAAGAAAGCATAAAAGATTTTTCAAAGATGGTTATGAAAATCAACAAGATGAACAAAGAGTACGGGACAACATCTCTTGTGGGATTTATCAATCGGGCGAATGGACTGCCGACAGAAAATTTCAGCCGCGGCACTTTTGAGGGGGCCGGAGAAATCTCCGGAGAAAAGATTACGGAACTGATTGAGAAAAGAGGGGGGAAAACAGGGCACGGGTGCTATCCCGGGTGCATTATCAAATGTTCTCACGTATTCAACGACAAGGATGGAAATCATTTAACCTCAAAATTGGAATATGAAACGGTTGGAATGCTGGGATCGAACCTGGGAATTGATGATGTGGACGCGATTGCGGAAATGGACCGCCTCTGCAGCGATATCGGTATCGATACCATAGAAATCGGGGCAACCATGGGCGTTTTAATGGAAAGCGGGCAGATCCCGTTCGGGGGCGCGGAAGAGGTGATTCACCTGCTGAAAGAGATTCCCGAGGGAACGCTTTCCGGGAGATTGGTGGGCAGCGGCTGCGCTTCCGTGGGCAAGGCCTTCGGTTGTACCAGGGTTCCCGTGGTAAAGGGCCAGGCCCTGCCGTCGTACGATCCAAGGGCCCTGAAGGGGATGGGGGTGACATTGGCCACATCGCCCATGGGGGCCGACCATACGGCCGGTCCCGTCTTTCCGGGAATGGGCAAGCTGGACGCAAGGAAGCCGGAGGGCCAGGTCGCGTTTTCCCGGAGTGTTCAGATCAATTGCGCCGTCCTGGACAACTTCGGTTTATGCCTTTATACGTCCCCTTCGCCCAAGACAATGGAATTCATAAGCAATTCGGTAAAGGCGCTGTATGGAGAGGAAATGAACCGGGACCGCCTGGCGGATATGGGGAAACAGATAATCGGAATGGAACATGAATTCAATGAACGGGCGGGGCTGGGCCCTGAAGCCGATGATCTTCCCTTTTTTTTCAGACAGGAGCCCCTGCCGGGAATTGCTTCATTTTTTGACGTGCCGACGGAAGAACTCCGGTCCGTGAGGAAATCCTTCGGCGGAAATTGAAGGCGACAGACGCAGAAAAGGACAGGATTCGGAGAAGATGATACCGGCATATCCGGTCCAGGGTATGATGGAGGATTGCAGCCGGCCTCCGGAGCCGGGCATTATTTTTAAACGGTCCTAATTCTTCATAATCGAACGTGGGCCCTGGGAAGGGACTTGCCGGGAATGGACGATCCTGTTCGTTTGAACGAAGCCGCCCCTTCTCCACGCCCACTGCCATGACCTTCGCAAGCCATCAGCATGAGCGTTAAAAAAAACGCCCGTCCCCTTCGGCCTCAGCGCGGCGACCGTTGAAAAATATTATTGCGGACATCGGGCGGGAAATTTTTTCAGGGAAGTCCTCCGGGTTCTCCCTGACGGGATGTGAAGGGCGGAAAGGACCTGTGGTTGTCGGATAATGAGGGGCGGACGGGTTTTCCGGACGCGACTTACCGGGAGGGCGCCGTCTTTTCGTGACTTA
>CAZCVB010000326.1:0-2423 GCA_964501805.1 uncultured Desulfobacteraceae bacterium
GAAAAAGACGGAATGAGGCGTTTCAAGGCGGACCTACACATTCATACCTGCCTGTCGCCGTGCGCGGACCTGGACATGACCCCCAGGGCCGTCGTGGAAATGAGCGCCCGGAGGGGACTGGACCTGATCGCCATATGTGATCACAACTCCGCGGAAAACGTGGCCGCATCCATGCGGGCCGGCCTCAAGCGGGGAATCGTGGTCCTGCCCGGGATGGAAATCACCTCCCGGGAGGAGGCCCATGTCCTGGCCATCTTTGACCGGGACAGGGCGGCGATACGCATGCAGGAGACGGTCTACCGTCACCTGGACGGTGCCAACCGCCCCGAAATCTTCGGGGACCAGGTAGTGGTCAATGAGTTTGACGAGGTGGAGGGGTTCAACGATCATCTGCTGATCGGGGCCACGCGCCTCGGTCTGAGGGAGATCGTAAAGGAAATCCACCGCCTTGAAGGCATGGCCATCGCTTCCCATGTGGAACGACCGAGTTTCAGCGTCCTGGGTCAACTGGGGTTTATCCCCCCGGACGTGTCCCTGGATGCCCTGGAGGTCGCGGATCCCGAACGGATTGCGGCGGTGATCCGTGATTTCCCGGACACGGGCCGGTTTTCCTTTGTGACGTCCTCGGACGCCCACTTCCCCGCGGATATCGGCAAGCGGCACACCACGTTCCTTCTTGAGGCCGCGGAACTGAAGGAAATCCGGATGGCGCTTCGCAGGGAATCCGGGAGGAAGGCGGCTTTTTAATTGCGCGAGATGTCTCTCCACATCATGGATATCGTGGAGAACGCCCTCGCGGCGGGCGCCACGCGCATCCGCCTGGACATATCGGAGGACCGGGAGAAAAACCGGCTTGAGATAATCATCGCCGACAACGGCCGCGGGATCCCGGAAGAAGATCCGGAAAGGCTGCTGGATCCATTCTACACCACCCGCACCACCCGGCGCGTGGGTCTCGGTCTTTCCCTTTTCAGGGAGACCAGCCGCCGGTGCGGAGGGACCTTCCGCATTGAGTCCGGAAAGGGGAAGGGAACCCGCGTGGCGGCCACATTCCGCCTGGATCACATCGATCTCCCCCCCATGGGGGACATGGCGGGGACGCTGGCCGCGCTCATTGCCGGGAATCCCGGGGTCGATTTCATATACACCCACCGGGCGGGAGACGACACGTTTGAACTGGACACGCGGGAAATACGGAAGGACCTGAACGGCGTGGACATCACGCACCCGCGCATCCTCAAATTCATTTCGAGCAGTATCCGGCGTTCCCTGAAGGCCCTCCGGAAATAACAGGGCCGGGGACATGGACAGAATACCCATGCGGGAGGAATTGAAATGGCCAAGCTAACCATTGATGACCTCAAAAAAATCAGGGAACGGGTTCAAAAGGAGACCGCCCTGAGGGAAGGCGGCGACGTGGTAAAAATCACGGTCCACATGGGGACCTGCGGGATCGCCGCAGGGGCCAGGGCCGTGATGGACGCCCTTTTGGACGAAATGTCCCAGACGGACCGGCGGGACATCAAGGTGATCACTTCGGGGTGCATGGGAATGTGCAGCAGCGAGCCCAACGTGACCGTGGAACTCCAGGGGCAGCCTCCCGTGGTTTACCAGCACATGGACGGCAACAGGATGCGCCAGGTATTCCGTCGGCACGTCCTCAAGGGCGAGGTCCAGACGGATTTCGCGCTGGCCAGGGTGACGTAAACCGGAAGCGATTCAAAAAACACGGATCGATGACCCAGCATGATTCAAATTGAAGGAGAGCGTCAATGAAGACTTACAGGACCCATTTGCTCCTGTGCGGGGGGACGGCATGTCACGCCTCCGGCAGCGAAGCGGTACGGGATGCCTTGAAGGAGGAACTGGCAAAGAGAAAACTGGACGGAGAGATCCGGGTCGTGGAGACCGGATGCAACGGGTTCTGCGCCCAGGGACCCGTCATGGTGGTGCAGCCGGACAATATCTTCTACCAGAAGCTGAAGGTGGAGGATATCCCGGAACTCGTGGAGGAGCACTTCCTCAAGGGCAGACCGGTGGAACGCCTGTTCTACCGGGAACCCGCGTCCGAAGAGACCATCCCCTCCCTGGACGACATTCCGTTCTTCTCCAGGCAGCTGCTGCGCGTCCTGAGAAACAGGGGCACCCTTGATCCCGAGCTGATCGATGAATACATCGCCCGGGACGGATACATGGGGGCTTCCAAGGCCCTTCTGGAGATGACCCCGGAGGAGATCATCGGCGAGATGAAAAAATCGGGACTCAGGGGCCGGGGCGGTGCCGGGTTTCCCACGGGCATGAAGTGGGAATTCGCCGGCAGGTCGGAGGGGGATATCAAATACGTTCTCTGCAACGCCGACGAAGGAGACCCGGGCGCCTTCATGGATCGAAGCGTCCTGGAAGCGGACCCCCACGCGGTGCTG
>CAZCVB010000327.1:0-2415 GCA_964501805.1 uncultured Desulfobacteraceae bacterium
AAATGGAAGCAGGGC
The DNA here is from genome assembly GCA_964501805.1 of uncultured Desulfobacteraceae bacterium. Lineage (GTDB taxonomy): Bacteria > Desulfobacterota > DSM-4660 > Desulfatiglandales > Desulfatiglandaceae > CAZCVB01. The sequence goes on from CAZCVB010000327.1 coordinate 16, forward strand.
CTCGGGATTTGCAGAACAGGACTCAGGCATATCCGGTTCAGGGCATGATGAAAGATTGCAGCCGACATTTGTCCCCTGCGGCCGTGGCGGACGTCCATTGGGAAATACGGGAGGGGGAAGTCGTCGGGTGATGCAGAAAAGGTTGTTTGAATAAAATGGGATTGATCTTTGATGAGCATATCGCCGGGATCTATGAGTCCTGGTACCATTCTCCCCACGGCCGGGCCATTGACCGGTCCATTGAGCGGCTGGTGGTGCCCCTGCTGGATCTCAGGCCCGGGCAACGGGTCCTGGATGTGGGCTGCGGCGCGGGGAACCACCTGATCACCTTCAACCGACTGGGACTGGATGTCAGCGGGCTGGATGCATCTCCCCACATGATCGCCAAGGCCAGGGAACGTCTCGGCCACCGTTGCACCCTCAAGGTGGGGATGGCCCAGGACCTCCCGTTCGAGGATAATGAATTCGATATCGTGGTCATGATCAATACCCTTGAATTTCTTGATGACCCGCTCCAGGCCCTGAGAGAAGCCGGGAGGGTGGCCTATAAAAAGGTCTTCATCGGGGTCATCAACAGCCTTTCGTGGCATGGCCTGGTAAAACGGATCCAGGGTTATTTCGGGGATCCCCTTTTCGGTCAATGCCGCTTTTACAACGTCTGGCAATTGAAATTCCTCCTGAGAGCGGCCGTCGGTCGGACCCCCCTTTCCTGGGCGTGTACGCGGATCAGGCCCTCGTTCATGGAAGACATGCGTCCGTTCGGGAGGGAATCCTGGGAGTGGAACCGCTCTCCTTTTGGCTCCTTTTTGGGAATTTCCGCCAGCATGACCTACCGGGTAAGGGCGGACGGTCTGCCCCTGAAGATACGGCTCAAAAAGCCGGGACAGACCCTGGTGGGCGCGAACACCCTGAGCCGCCTGAATCGGGCTGAAGGAGGTCATGGAGATGAAAGAGGCGTACCTGTATGAAAAGCTGAAAGACGAAAGCGTCCGGTGCCGGCTTTGCAGTCACGAGTGCCTGATCCGGCCCGGATCAAAAGGGATCTGCGGTGTGAGGGAGAACCTGGCCGGCACGCTTGTGAGCCGGGTGTACGGCATGGTCATCGCGCGGCACAGCGATCCCATCGAAAAGAAACCCCTCGCGCACTTTCTCCCCGGCAGCCTTTCCTACTCCATCGCCACGGTGGGGTGCAATTTCAGATGCCGCTTCTGCCAGAACGCCGATATCTCCCAGATGCCCTCCGACCTGAACCGCATCGCGGGCGAGGAGATGGTTCCCGAAGATGTGGTCAGGGAGGCGCTTGCCGCCGGCGCCCGGTCCATATCCTATACCTACACCGAACCTACCATCTATTTCGAACTGGCCCTGGACACGGCCCGGCTGGCGGTCTCCCGGGGGCTGCGCAACGTGTTCGTCTCCAACGGGTACATGACTTCCCTCTGCCTCCAGGAGATCTCCCCGGACCTGCATGGGGCCAACGTTGATCTCAAGGCCTTCAGCGACCGGTTTTACAGGGATTACTGCGGGGCCCGGCTCTCTCCGGTACTGAAGACCCTGGAGACCATGAAGAACCTGGGCGTTTGGCTGGAGGTGACCACGCTCCTGATCCCCGGGTTGAACGATGACAAAGAACAATTGAACGGTATCGCCCGCTTCCTGGCGGACCTGGATCCGGATATCCCCTGGCATATCAGCCGGTTTTATCCCACATACCGGCTCACCCGCGTCCCTCCCACGCCGCCGGAGAGTGTCCGCCGGGCCAGGGATCTCGGATACGAGGCCGGGCTCAGGTATGTTTACACGGGGAACCTGCCCGGAGATGAGGGCGAAAATACTTTTTGTCATGCCTGCGGCGAGCTCCTGATCCGGCGGGTCGGTTATCACATCGAAAAAAATCGGATCCGGCAGGGCTGTTGCCCGGACTGCGGTGCCGGTATTCCGGGGGTATGGGACTGATTTTTCGCCTGTGTGATGGGCGTGGGTGTGCGTTATTGCTGGATCCGTACCGGCTGGACCCGGGCGCCTTTTTCGCCGTTCCTGATGGTATTTCCGACATTCAGACCCCGGAACCGACAAGCCGGATCAAAGCCCCTATCCTGTTTACCCTGCCTCTGCAAAAAACTTCCACAGCCATCTCCCGGGAACTTCTTCAGGGGGCCCTCGGGTTCTCCCGGGCGGGGCGGCGGGAACATGCCGCTGTCCCGCCCGGAAAAGAGCGGGATTTGCAGAACAGGACTCAGGCATATCCGGTTCACGGTATGATGGGGGATTGCAGCCGGCCTCCGGAGCCGGACATTGTTTTTAAACGCTCCTAATCCTTCATAATCGAACGTGGACCTGTGGAAGGGACTTGCCGGGAATGGCCGTTCCTGTTCGCCTGAGCGAAGCCGTCCCTTCCCC
>CAZCVB010000328.1:0-2412 GCA_964501805.1 uncultured Desulfobacteraceae bacterium
CCGTATTTCCTGGCCTTCCATCCCTACGGCACGGTTTTGGGACGCGCCCAATATTCGGATCATCTCGTGGTGTTGCAGCACTGCACCATCGGGAACAACAGGGGCCGGTATCCCACCATTGGAAAGGGGTTCATCCTGTGGCCCGGGGCCACGGTCCTCGGACACTGCAATATCGGCGACAACGTCCAGGTGGCCGCGGTCGCGCTGATCGTGGACAGGGATATTCCTTCCAACAGCGTGGTGACCGGCCGGGTCCCCGACCTTACCATCCGGGAAAACAGAGAAGACAATATCGGAATCTTTTTCGACTGACCACCGGTGCTCAGCCCCCCCCCGCCGCACGCGCGCGGGACAGGAAGGCATCCAGCCAGGCACAGGACCGCCGGATGAAAAGCCGGGCGCAAAAGAGGGCCGCGGCTCCTTTCCCGAACCGTTTTGGACGGTAGGCACCGCTTTCGACTTTTTCATAAATCCCTTCCATAAAATCAAGGTATTTCCGCGCCGCATCTTCAATGGACGGCGGGCACAGCCTGGCCCGGTATCCGGCATAACCGGCAACCAGCCGATCCAGTAACCCGGGGATCTCTTCCGGTCTCCTGAACAGCTCTCCGCCGCTTCCAACGACCTCCGGGTTGCTGCTGGAATCGGCCGCGATCACGGGCAGGCCGCAGTGCATGGCCTCCAGCAGGGAATTGGAGCAGGCCTCTATCCTGGATGCAAAGATAAAAATATCGTGCCGTTTCAGCAGACGGGCCATCCCGCGGGAATCCACCGGCGGCACGGAAGTGATGTTCCGAAACGCCACCGGGGAATTCCCCGCGAACGTCATCTCAAAACGCGAAAAATCAAGGTTCCGGTCCAGCCATCGGTACACATCAAAGCCCTTATTGGGGTTGGGAGACCAGCTCGCGGCCATGATCCGTGTCTTTCGGTCCGATGAAAATGCGGCCTTTCCGTTTGAATTGAAGATGGCGGGATCGACCGAATTATGAATGACCGCGTCAAACCGGTTCCGGGGAAAACCCAGGCGATAATTCGCGTCCCGGGACCATTCGGACTGAAAGATCGTCCCGTCCGAAATCATGGCCGCCGCCGTCTTCACCATAAAGTCCCGGGGATCCGACTGCCGGTTATACAGGGCCATGGGCCCGTCCACCCGCTGAACAAAGATCTTCCGCGGAAAACGGAGCTTCTCCCTCGCCGCGCGCAGGAGGAAATGATGGCTGTTGAGGAGAACCACGTCGGCGGAGGCCGCCCCGTCCGCCTGTTTTTCCACCGCCTCGAACAGATGGCACAGCGCTCTTAAAAACTGGTTTCCCCCGCCCGCCGGCCCGGCCATGGTCTTGTAAAGGATGTGGACTTTCACCGAAAACCCGTATGGGCTGTTTTCAAAAAGGGGTTCATAAAGCGGCCTGTGCGAAACACGGGGCCCCTTTGCGGGCCGTCACAAAGTAGCCGGTGGTGATGTATTTGTCCAAGGAGCGGCTTAGCCGGTCCAGGATCCCGAACAGGGGGCGGCAGCCCGCAAGGACCCCTCTCATGAAACGGGCGGCCACCGGTCTCCGGCCTTCCAGGGCATAACCAAAGGCCACGTGCAGCAGATCGTACAACACCGAGCCCAAGGCGCCCATGGAAACGATGTCAATCTCACTGAATCCGGCCGCATCGAACATCTCCCGCAGGATCAGGGCCGTAAAACGCCGGCGGTCCACCTGGAAATCGCCGTGAACGGGGATCAGGAAGGGGACCGACACCAGGCAGATCCCGCCTGGCGAAAGGACGCGGCGGACCTCTGCCAAAACCTTCCGGGGCGATTCCACATACTGGAGGACCTCGGTCATCACGATGGTGTCAACGGAGTCGGAGGACAGGGGAATAGACTCGGCCATACCACGGCAATCCGGGATCGAGGCGGCATCCGGGTTGAGGTATCGCCAGGAAGCGACCTGATGGAGCGGTGGGCGGAATGCCCCTCTCGGGTTGCGGCGCCGGCCGCCCACGTCAAGGACCCTTCCCCGCATGAGCGGGACGGCCCTCTCCAGTATTTCATCCAGCAATGTCCGTCTAAAGGTAATCACAGGTCCCGCACAAAGACATATTCCGTATTTTCAGGAAATTCCCGAATCTTTCTTTCCAGCCAGTCCACGCCCTCCAGGACCAGTTCCCGGTCATGAAACGCCATCACCCGTTCATTCCCGATCACCCTGATCCCCTCCATTTCCGCCGCCGCAGTCTGGCAGTTCACCACGCGGATACCGTTCTCTGCGCAGGCCCGGAGCGTCGCGCTTGAAAAAACATTTCCCGGCGGCACAAAGGTCACCACTTCATGTCTGAAATACCCCTCCAGGATCTCCTGGGATCGGCGCACATGTTCCCGGTGGACCGCTTCCGGGATCCAGTCCCAGAACTCCC
>CAZCVB010000329.1:0-2401 GCA_964501805.1 uncultured Desulfobacteraceae bacterium
CGCCCGGTCTTCGTCGGAGGGCGGGGGAAGGGCGGCCCGTTTTTCATGGCAGGCCCCGCATTGTTCGGAGCGGGGAATCCCGGGGACGAATTTTCCGATGCGGTCGTCCCCGATCCTTCTCTGGGTATGGGGCTTGTGACACCGGATGCAGTATTGATATTTGGCCGGATCAACCCCTTTTTTCCTGCCGTGGCGTCCCTGCGCCAGGTCGTCGCTTATCTCGTCGTGACACGTCAGACAGGCGTCCGGGCGGAAAAAATCGGTCCGTTTCCGGTTGATGTCTCCCGGATCCGGATGAAGCCCCTTTTCACCGATGTCGTCGTGGCATTCCACGCAGGAGGTCTGTCCGTGGGCGGAGATATGGAATTTTTTCTGGTCCACGATCCATGACGCGCGGACCGCGTCCGCCCCGGCCAGCAGGACGAACAGACCCAGGAGGAACGCCATCATTTTTTTTAAGGGGGTGTGTGCCTGCATGTCTCCTGCCGTCACGCGCCGTACAGGGAGTCCGCCGCAAACCCTGCGTTTGCGGCGGTGTTTCGATTTCCGGGGATGATTGCGGCCCGCGCGCCGAAGGCCCGCCGCCGCCCCCGATCTGCCTCGAATGATTTCGCTTGCTTAAAGATCCCGGTCGTGCCGTTCGGCCGCTCTTGGAAAGCGACGGCGGCGGGGATCCGGAATGCCGCCGCGCACCATGACAGCCGCGGGCGGGACAGAAGGCGCGGAAACCACGCCTCAACCAGTGGTTCCGGTTAGAGGTCAGACCTGTTTCCCATATTCGGAAATAATGCCTGGAATGCCCCTGGAATCTCCCGGATCGCCTTGAAAAGCCGGAATCGGACGATCATGCGCAACCCGATTGCTATCTTTTTTCCCGGGAGATGTCAAGCGTTTTTCGCGATATCCCGTGAAGCGAGATCCCGGATAAGCCTTGCGTCTCGCGGGTTTTCGGGGAAGCGCAACCGGATGGCTTTGGCGGTTCATGGTTAAAAGATCTTACCATCTGAATGCCGCCCGGGCGATTTCGGGCCCGCGGGCGTGAAACCGGGACGCCGGTCCCTTACCCTGTCGATGGTGAAAAAGGGGTTCAGAGCCCCATCTGTCGCCGGATATGCGGGATATCGGCCGGTTCCGGCGGAAACGGGTAATTCCGCATCTCGGGGCCGGGTCTCGAGTTGGCGAAGGGTCGGTTGCAGGCCACCTCGCCGTCATACCCCCTGCATCCGCTGGTGCGGAACGGCTCGCCCGAATCGATGACCGCGTCCAGTTCTTCTTGCGGAAGACCGAAGTCGCTTATGCGCCCGGTATCCGGGTCGAAGGCGAACCTCTCCGCGCGGCATTGGTCCGTGTCGATCAGGTACCGGGCCACCTGGATACGCCGGTATTGATCCATGGGGGGCGGCGGATCGTTCGACATCATGGAATTGTTTTCCGGGTAAAACGAGAACAGGTGCGTGGTTCCCCCTAGGTCTTTCGCCCTCTGGATGGCGCCGCACATCTCCTGTTCGGTCTCTCCCATTCCCACCATGAAATGGGGGCCGGCATTTCCTTTGCCGAAGATCTCAAGACAGTCTTCCAGGCATTTCCAGTAGGTCTCCCATTTATGGGGCCCCCCAACGCCGGAACCGCGAAAACGGTCGAACAGGGCGGGCGTCGCAAGGTCGATGGCCACACCGATCTTGTCGGCCCCGGCTTTTTTATAATTTACAAGGTCCTCATAACGAAGAAGGGTCGGGGAGATGAGGAGGGATACCGGGACATCGAAACTGGATCTCAGCCGGGCACACACCGTTTCGGTATCTTTGATACATTTCTTGTTGGTGATCATGGAAATGCAGATCCGCTTGACCGTGTCCAGCCGCGTGGAGATCCTCTCGATAATATCGTCCAGGGAATAGGTGGGCCAGGTCACGCGGATAAAGCTCTTTTTTTCGTAGGTCCCGGGCCGCTTGTTGGAAAGGCCGCAATAGGCGCACCTTGCCGCGCAGCCGCCCCGGTAGGTGAGAAGGAGGTTGATGCAGTACAGTTTCGCGTTTCGGTAAAAAAGCCCCTTTTTAAATCCCAGGGTCATGGCGGCGGCCAGGCTCATCCGCAGATATTCGGGACTTTCCAGGGTGTCGTCCTTTTTTTGAATCATGTGCCGACTCCTTTTGGCATCCGGTTTTACCATCGCCCGGTCTTCCGGGGCGTGGGCTGAAAAGTTACCATCGGTCGCCCGAGCAGTCCCGGGAGACCGAACAACAGGTCCTTTGAAAGCGGGTTTTCATTCCCTTTTCCCGCGCATAGGCAACGGCCTCTTCCGACGGGATCGCCATGCGGCTGACGCCCGCGTCAATGGCCAGGCATTCCATGAGGGTGTTTCCTCTCTCCCGGGCGCATCCCAGGCTGATGCGGACGTCGG
>CAZCVB010000330.1:0-2398 GCA_964501805.1 uncultured Desulfobacteraceae bacterium
TCACGCTGGTGGAACTCCTGGTGGTGATCTTTATCGTCGGGCTCTTCTCGGCCCTGGTTTCCATCCGGATCGAGGGGGCGCTTTCAGGCGGAGACCTGCGGCTCGCAAGCCGCATCATCGCGGGTCAGGTGGCCGGGATCCGGGGAAAGGCCGCCGCCGCCCACCGGGAGCAGGTACTGGGGTTCGACTTCGGTCAAAACGCCCTCCGCCGGGAGGAGGAAAAAGACGGCGAAGCGCCCCTGTCCGGGGAGACGCCCGGCGGTGAGGCCCCCGCCGTGACCACGATGCTCCCGCCCGGCACCCGGCTGGAGGACATCACCATCGGGCAGAGGGGGACGTTCCGGGAAGGGACGGTCCTGCTCCGGTTTTTTGCCAACGGATGCGTGGAGCCGGCCCTCATTCATCTCCGGAATGAAAAAGACCGGGCCTTCACCCTCAGGATCAACCCCGTTACCGGGCGTGTCAGGGTCTATGACCGGCATGTGGAAGAAAAAACGGAACCATAGGGCGGCCGGCGGTTTCTCGCTGCTGGAGATCGTGGTGGCCATGGCCCTGATCTCCATCGCCCTCCTGGCCGTCTCCCGGCTCCAGTCCCGGAACATGGATCTCCAGTGGGAAGCCCGGTTCCTGACCACGGCGCGATACCTCGCCCAGGACCGCATCGCCCGCATCGAGGCCCTGGCCCAGCCGGAACCCGGCACCGCGTCGGGCGCGTTCGGTGAAGACTTCCCCGGGTACGGGTACCGGGAGGAAATCACGGCGGTGGAAGGAACGGACCGCCTTTACCGGGTGACGGTTTCCGTCACCCTTTCCGAGAACGCCGGTGAGAGGGCGTTTTCCACGACGACCTATCTTTACCGGGGGAAGGGATGAAGGGCTTCACCCTGCTGGAGATCCTTGTATCCATCGCCATCACGGCGATCCTGCTGGCAGCGGTTTACGGCAGTTATGTTTCCAGCCTGGGGGCGATCCAGGCCGCGCGGGACCAGGGAGACGTGGACCAGACGGCCCGCGCCGTCCTGGACCGCATGACCCGGGACCTGGAATGCGCCTTTATCGATGCCGGGGACGGCCGCGGGGACGCGCGCCCCGGCATGATCGGCGAGGACGGCGAGACCGACGCCGGACCTTCGGACCGCATCTGCTTTACCGGGCTGACGCACCTTTCGCTCACCCCGGAGGACCCCGGAACCGACCTGTGTGAGATCGGGTACCGGCTGGCCGAAGATCCCGAAGGCGACGGGTTCATCCTGTACCGACGGGACCAGCCGGTCCCGGACGCGGACCTGACCACGGGCGGCCTGCGGCAGGAGCTGGCCCGGGGAGTGACCGGGCTGGACATCATGTACCGGGACGGGAAAGGCAACACGCTGGACCACTGGAACACGCTGGAAGGAGCGCCGGACCGCGGGCTTCCGCCCCTGATCACGGTGCGGCTTTCCATCAGGGATCCCGGCGGGCGGGAGCACCTGTTCGTCACCAGCGTCCACCCGGTGCTGGCCGGCCCGGAAAAGGAAGGATAGGCGGCATGCCGGCAACGGGCGGCAAAATACGCGTCGCGGCGGGGTCCCGCCCGGAAACCAGGGGAGTGGCCCTCGTCATCGTGCTCTTGGTGATCGCCACGCTGGCCGGGCTGACCATCGCCTTTTCCGAGGACGCGATCACCGAGGCAAGCCTGGCGGGATACGCGAGAGACGGTCACCGGGCCCGCCAGGCGGCGCTTTCGGGCGTCAACCTGGCGCTGGCCCTGCTGGACCGGGACAAGGACCGCTCCGTGGACAGCCTGCGGGAGGACTGGGCCCGGTTCGGTGCCCATGTCTTCCCCTCCCTTGTTCCGGAAGAGATCTCCTTTTCCGGCCGGATCGTCGATGAATGCGGGAAGCTGAACCTCAATTCACTGAGGGATGCGAAAGGAAAAATCGACGAAACCCGCGCCGGGCGGCTGCGGCGGCTCTTTGACGCCCTGCATGTAGATCCCGACCCGGTAAACCCGCTCCTGGACTGGCTGGACGCCGACGACGTGGAACGGATGGAGGGCGCGGAGACCTTCTATTACCAGGGGCTCCCCCACCCGTACGCCGCCGCGAACGGCCCTTTCCGGACCCCGGGACAGGTCTTCCTGGTAAAGGGGATGCCGCGGATCCGTTCCTTTGGAGGGGATCCGGAAAAACGGATCCTGTGGTATCTCACCGTGTACGGCGGCGGAAAGGTCAACATCAACACGGCGCCGGCCGAGGTCCTGGAGAGTCTTGACGAGGAGATGGACGCCGCAACGGCCCGCTCCATCCTGGACTACCGGCAGGAAGAGGATTTTCGCACGGTTTCGGATCTCATGAAGGTACCGGGGATGGACGAATCGGTTTACAAACGCATCAGGGGGGCGGTGACGGTGAAAAGC
>CAZCVB010000331.1:0-2390 GCA_964501805.1 uncultured Desulfobacteraceae bacterium
GTCCGCTTGCGGCGGGTTCCATGGACCGGTCCCCGCGAAACGGAATTTTGAGAACAGGAGGAAAACAAAATGGAGATCAAGGTACTGGGGCCCGGTTGCCCCAGGTGTCAGAAAACGGAACAAAACGTCAGGGACGCCGTGCGGGAAGCGGACGTTGAAGCGGATATCGTCAAGGTGAAGGATCCAATGGAGATCGCCCGGCACGGCGTCTTCGGAACCCCGGCGGTGATTATTGACGGAAAAGTCAAATGCGTGGGCAAGGTGCCGGACAAGGATGAGGTAAAGGGGTGGCTTTAGACGGAGGGCTTTCCCGAGTGGATTGCCATTTTCTCCCATTCCATGCCGACCCGTAAACCGATCGTTCATGGTGCAGACAAAGAAAGGGGATTTTTGATGGAACAGGTCCTGAGAAAAATGACGCTCGATTTTTTCGGTAAAGGGAAACACAAGGTTTCTCCGGATGAATTGCTGCGGATGGAAGATGTGTATCTGCTGGATGTCCGTTCCAGGGAAGAGGCGGAAACCCTTTTCTTCAGGATGGGATGTCACCCGAACATAGAGTGTAAAAACATCCCGGTAAATGAAATCCCCGACCGGGTGGATGAAATTCCGAAAGGAAAATTTATTGCTGTTTTCTGTTCCGGAGGCGCGAGATCCACCATGGTTTACGTCTATCTGATGTCCAAAGGGTATGACCCGGTGCGCATTATCATCGGCGGATACAATGCCCTGACGGAGGCCATAAAACCCGGCAAGATACTGAAGAGCATTTCCGCCGGGAAACAGGAGTAAATCCCATGTCGACACATTTTATCGTCGTCGCCCTCCTGATCCTGCTGGTGGCCGTTGCCATGACCATGGTGGGGAAAGGCGGGGGAAATTTTTACGTGGTGATCCTGGCCCTGGCCGGCATCCCCATGCACCAGGCCGCGACCACGGGCCAGTTTATTCTTTTTTCCGCATCCGTGGCGGCCATGGTGATTTTTCAAAAAAACAAGGTCGTGGCATGGCCCCTGGCAATCCTGATCGGCTCGTTTACCGCCGTATCCGCCCTGGGGGGCGGATATTTTTCCCATCTGTTCAGCGGATTTTCCCTCAAACTGATCTTTGCCGGGATGCTGGGGGTCGCCGGCGCCATCATGCTGGTGCCGGTCTCTGAAAAGATCCCGGCGGTTCAAAGGAGACGGTTCGGCCACTGGCGGTTTAAACTGGGAGATGCGGACCATATCGTCAATTTATGGATCGCCGTCCCGGTAACGGTCCTGACCGGGTTCGGGTCCGGGATGGTGGGCGTCTCCGGGGGTTCTTTCCTGGTGCCGCTGATGGTCCTGGCGTGCGGGGTCCCCATGCACGTGGCGGTGGGGACCGCATCCACATTGATCGCGGCCACCTCCCTGATGGGTTTCGGGGGCCATGCCATTCAGGGGGATTTTAATCCGGCCTGGGCCGTCCCCCTGGCGGTGATCACGATCGTCGGCGGGATTATCGGTGGGAAATTCGCCATGAAGACAAAACCCAAACATCTGAAACGGCTTTTTGCGTATACCAACTGGCTTGCCGCCCTGTTTATGGTAATCAATGCCCTTCACACCTGATCCCCGGCACCAGGCGAAACCGCTATGATTGGGGGGCAACAGAAAGGGAACCGGGGAAATTTCATTTTGACCTTCACCCCCGGATGCGGCAGGCTAAAACAGGGCGGACCGGAGAAATGAACAAGGGGATGGAATCTTGGCGGTTCCTTTGAGGCAAACATGCGCCGGGATGTTCCGGCAGGCGGGTTTTATCTTTTTTTTGGGGATAGCGGCCGGACTTCTCTGCAATCATTTCCGTCCCGCCGGGCTTGCCCTGACCGGTGGAACGACCCTCCCGAACGAGGACGCTACGCTGCCGGAGGGCGTCAGCGTGATTCCGCTGGCCGAGGCACGGAAGGCATATTCCTCCGGCCGCGCCCTGTTCCTGGACGCCAGGGATCCGAAGATCTATCGCTCGGGACATATCAGGGGCGCCCGCAACCTCCCGGTTGAAACGGTGGATGAGGATTTTGATCAGGTCATGGCCGGGGTGGCAAAGAACGCCCTCCTCATCACTTACTGCGACGGGGCGGCCTGCGACCTGAGCGCCCGGCTGGCCGAGGAACTCTATTTCAGGGGATACGACCGTGTGCGGGTCCTCCCAAACGGGTGGTCCCGATGGAAGGCGGCGGGACTGCCGACGGGGCAAAGCGATGAGGCGGCCCGATGAATACGCGAAAGGATAATGGGCCGATGCCCCTGAAACTCACCCCCGGAAAGATGCCCCGGGACGGAAAATGGGACCGTGGGCGGGTCGCGTTCCTTTGCGTCAGGGTGTTCCTGGGCGGGGGTTTTCTCTATGCGGCCCTCCAGAAG
>CAZCVB010000332.1:0-2387 GCA_964501805.1 uncultured Desulfobacteraceae bacterium
GGGGCGGGTTCTCGATGATCCTGGACAGGCGCACCTGCGGCCCGGATGTCTCGGCGGGGATATCCTCCACCAATACCCCGCCGGATCTCGGACCCGGAGGGGCGGGTGTCATTTCGGTCGGTAAGGCGGGAGCCCCCGGAGGGTTGGGCGGACCCTCCTCCGGCGGGCTGGGTGGACCCGGCGGTTCGGGGGCTTGGGGTGTCGAGGCCTCTTGGGTAGGAGCCGCGCCGGCCTGCGCAGTGCCCGGCACGGCGGTTTCGTCCTGCTGCCGTTCTTCTGCAATGATATTGCCCAGCAGGTCTTCCGCCCGCTTGCGAACGTCGTCCCGGCGCTGTTCCCGGGTCCGGCGCTCCACAACGTCTTTCAGCCGGGGTTCCCGGCCGATCTCGGTGATCATGGTATCGTTATCGGGCATGCCCTGGTCGTTCGCGGCACGCGCGGCGTCCGCGGCATCCCGCGCGATGGCGTCCACCGCCTCGCCCTCAAAGGGCGCGACAACGCCGCCCAGCGCGGCGCCGATGATCCCGGACTCCAGGAGCCGGCCGATCTGGCCGCTCCATTTCTCGTCCGGCTTGTGGCCCATCTGCTCGGCCAGGACATTCACGGCTTCCTGGGCCGTTTCCGTGGTTCCTTCTGCCAGCGCCTGCCGGACGATCCGCTTCATCACCCGGCGCAGGAGGCCGCCGGCCGCCGGCCGGGAGATCAACCCCGCGAACGGCAGCACCTCCAGGATCCCGTTGACGATCCCGACGGCCATCCCTTCGGCCGTGGCGATCTGCTCAATCTCGTCCGGATCAAAGCCCTTCATGGCCCGCATGTCCTGCTTTGCCTGGTTATACGCGGATCCCGCCTCCACGGCGGTTGCTCCGCTCCAGTAGCCGATCTTCCCGGCCGTCAAAATCGCCTTCATGCCCCATCCGGCCGCCTGCGCGGCCTTCATGGCCCCGAGGCCGGGAAGGAACATGGCCGCCATGTTGGGCAGGTTTTCTCCCAGGCTCCGGGTCCACCAGCGCCAGTCCATCAACCGTTCCGGATGTTCCTTCACGGTATCCTGTTGCAGATATGCCGGCCGTCGCAGGGATTCGGATTGTCCTAAGTTTTCATAATATTCCCGGCCGATCCTTCCGGCCTCCAGGCCGGCCATCTCCATGGCCCCGGTCACCGATTCCAGGGTGGAGGCCACGCCGGCCCCCAGGGCGCTGGCCGCTTCACCGAAAAATCCCCTCTCCGGTTCCGGGGCGGGCGCGGGCGGCGCATCCGGGCGCCCCAGGGCCTTTCGTCCCAGGTCTTCCAGGTCGGTCACGCTCGGTATGGTCCGGGTGTCGAAACCGCTCTCATGGGCCGCGATGATTCCCGCGCGGATCAGGTCCTTGTCGCCGGCATAGGCGTCGTACACGTCGCGGTAATATCCGAAAATAGCGGGTTCCGGCGGTGAATCGGTCGGGGTCTGTACTGTCGGCAAAGAGGGCATTGGCGCTACCTGTTGTAATGGGGGCTTACGTTTCCGGCCTGCGGGCGGGTTCAATTCCCCAGGCCGACGGTTCACCGGCGGCACGCCATATCTCCGCCAGCATGCGGTTGATCCGGCGGGCCGCGATCCCGGCCTTCTTTCCGGACGCCTTTATGCCGGCGATCACGGCCGGGTCCACCAGCCGCGTTTTTCCGTATTTCCGGCTCAGGCTGCTGGTCCACCGCCGCATTTTCTTGGTTCCGGTCCCGGATCCGGCCAGTTTACGGATCAGCGCGGCCACCGTTATCCCGGAATCCGGGCCGGGCTTTGGCGGGTTCAGGAATCCCGCGATATTGGTCCGGTCGGCCGGCGATCCTTCGACCGGGCCTTGGGCGAACCCGGAACGGACCTTGGGCGAAAACCCGCGGACCCTCGGCTGGGCCGCGGCGATCATCTTCTTGAGCGTGCCCACCGCCTCGTCCACCCGGCCTGCGGCCATCATGTTCCGGATGGCGTCCTCGCCGAAATTCGGCACTTCCTTTCGCGCGCGCCGGATCAGGTCCATGATCTCTTTCGATTTCGGCACCGCCGGTGCCGGCGGTTTTCCGATCCGGAACGACCCGTCCGGGTTCTGGTAAATCGGCGTCCCGTCCGCCATGCTTCCGACCGGTTTAGGCCCGGTGATGCGCGCGGTGCCGGCCGTTTTTTTGCCCCCGAATATGGATCGGATATCCCCGGTTGAACCGGTCCCGGTTTGCACCTGGGCCAGGCCCGGCCCGTATATCTCTCTTTGCAGCCGTTCACGCTCCGCCTGCTCCAGCCGGGCCAATTGCTCCTGCGTGGCGGGCTTTCCGTCGGGCATCAGGTAATTCCCGTTTTCATCCTTTTGCAGCGGCGGCGCCCAGGTCTCCATCCGGGTATCCACCAGTTTTTCCGC
>CAZCVB010000333.1:0-2383 GCA_964501805.1 uncultured Desulfobacteraceae bacterium
GCCGCCGATTTCCTTCTGAAGCCGCTGCCGCCGGAGATGGCGGAGATGATCGGCCGCGCGACCGGTCGCACGGCGACCTCCCCGGACCGTGTATCCCCAGCGGAACCCCATGCCATTATAACGAAGAACGAGGAAATGAAACGCCTTTTGAAGCGGGCGAGGGATGTGGCCGACAGCCGGGCGTCTATTTTTATCCAGGGAGAATCCGGCACCGGAAAAGAACTCTTCGCCCGGTATATCCACCGGTTCAGCGGCAGGCGGGACAGGCCGTTCGTCGCCATAAACTGCGCGGCCCTTCCGGAAACCCTCCTGGAGAGCGAGCTGTTCGGACATGAAAAGGGCTCTTTCACCGGGGCCCTGAGCCGGAAGCGCGGAAAGTTCGAGATCGCCGACCGCGGCACGATCCTGCTGGATGAGATCAGTGAGATGGATTATCAACTCCAGTCGAAGCTCTTGCGGGTCCTCCAGGAAAAGGAGATCGACCGGCTGGGAGGGACCCGGCCCCGGCCGGTGGACGTGAGAGTGATCGCCACCACCAACAGGAATATCGAGAACTATCTGGAAAAAGGAAAATTCAGGGAAGATCTCTATTACCGCCTGAACGTCGTTCCCTTCCTTCTGCCGCCCCTACGGGAGCGGCGGGAGGACATCCCCCTCCTGGTGGAACATTTCATCGAGAAGTTCAACCGCCAGGACAAAAGAAATGTCAAAGGAATGACGGAGGGCGCCATGATGGCCCTGCTGCGGATGCCCTGGAAGGGAAATGTCCGTGAACTGGAGAATGTCATTGAGCGATCCGTCCTGATGTGCCGGGGAGACAGGATCGACGAAGAGTGCCTTTTCATGTTCCAGAGGGAAAAAGTTTCCTGCGACGAATCCTTTCCCTTTCTTCCCGCCGTTTCGCTGAAGGAAATGGAAAAGAACGTCATTTTCCGGGCGCTGGACCAGACCAATGGGAACCGTACCCATGCGGCGGAGATCCTGGGAATCAGCGTGAGGACCCTGAGAAACAAGCTGAAGGAATACCGCGAGCGGCTGGAGGCCCAGGAACGGGAAGGGATGCGGATGGTGTCCGTGGCCGGGAGAACGTAATGTCCGGAATATCCGCGGGAGAGGCGAGGCCGGAAAGAGGCCCCGGAGGATAAAGCGGTGTCGGTTTCCTTCGGCATATAAATTGCAATTTGTTTTTCAAGAAAGGATTGGGCAGTAGACCGTCAAAATCATGTTCCCGGGATGGACCGGGAAAAGAAAGGATGAGATATGCCGCATCGATTGTCGTTCCCCAGGACGTTTTGCATTCTGGAAAATGTCCTTCGTGTCACGCAGAAGAGGCATCATGTCATTACTTCCAATATCAGCAACCTGGATACCCCGGGATACCGGGCCCGGGATATCGATTTCAAGTCGGCCCTTGAACGGGCGGTTCACGGCGGGGACCGCCCGGCGCTGGCCACCACCCACGCCGCGCACATGCGGATCTCCGCGGGAGCGGCGGACGCGGAGGAGCCGGAAGA
The DNA here is from genome assembly GCA_964501805.1 of uncultured Desulfobacteraceae bacterium. Lineage (GTDB taxonomy): Bacteria > Desulfobacterota > DSM-4660 > Desulfatiglandales > Desulfatiglandaceae > CAZCVB01. Next base: position 1,515 of record CAZCVB010000333.1, read on the forward strand.
TGCGGGCGAGGCCTTCGACGGCGTCAACTGGGTGGATCTGGACCAGGAGATGAAGAAGCTCACCGAGAACCGTCTGCTGTACCAGGCGGCGGTGGAGGTGCTCATGCGAAAAGTGGCCACGTTAAAAACGGTCATCAGCGACGGAGGACGATAAGATGAATTTTTTGGCGGCACTCGATATCAGCGCGTCCGGCCTCATGGCACAGCGGCGCCGGATGGACGTTATTGCTTCCAATCTTGCCAACATCGAGACGACCCGGACCGAGAAAGGGGGGCCTTACCGGCGAAGAATGATCGTGATGAAGGCGGCGCCCCAGGAGGGATTCGATAATATTCTGAATTCCGCCCTGGAAGGGGTCCGGGTAGAGGGTGTCGTGGAGGACGACAGTCCTTTCAAACGGGTATTCAACCCGGGCCATCCGGATGCGGACAAGAATGGCTATCTGCTCAAGCCGAACGTGGACCTGGTGGTGGAAACAACGAATCTCCTGGAGGCCAGGCGGACATATGAAGCCAACATATCGGCCATCAAGGCGACACGCCAGATGGTCCTTAAGGCGTTGGAGATCGGGAGGTAAAAAATGGCCGGTTTAAGAATCGAAACGCGCCCGCCTTCCGCCGTTCCCCTTGAGAAAATCGACCCCAAAAGAGGGTCCGGGTTCGCCGACGCCGTCAGGGGGGCGCTGGACCGGGTGGAGCGGCTTGAAAAGACAGCGGATCAATCGATTGTCGACCTCCTGGACGGAAAGGCCGACATCCCCGAGACCATGCTGGCGCTTCAGAAGGTGGATGTGTCCATGCGGTTGTTGCTGACGGTGAGGAACAAGGTGATTGAGGCCTACCGGGAGATCATGCACATGCAGTATTGA
>CAZCVB010000334.1:0-2380 GCA_964501805.1 uncultured Desulfobacteraceae bacterium
CCCGAACCGGGTCAACCCTTTTTCGCAAAGAGAAATGAGACATTATATCGCACCCGGATGGCAATCCGTATTCCTGAGAGCAGGGCTTGATTTCGACGCCCTGTGGGGCCTGGACCTGGACCCCCTGGACGAGCCCAATACGGGACGGGGGAAAAACGGCTGGAGCGCCGTGAGCCGGTTCGTCCTGGAACGGCCGGACGGGAGTGAAGAACAGGTGATCATCAAGCGGCAGCAGAACCACTTCAGCCGGACCATCCGGCATCCCTTCCGGGGGATCCCCACGTTCGAAAAAGAGATCATCAACATCCTCAGGTACAAAAGGGCCGGGATACCGAGCCTTGACCCGATCTATTTCTCCCGCCGCCGCGCGGGCGACGGGATCCGGGCCATCCTGATCACGAAATTCCTGGAAGGCTACATCGCCCTTGACGATCTGGTGCGGACCTGGGTTGAAAACGGCTGGCCGGACCGCGCGGACCGCCTCCGGATGATCCGGGCACTGGCGGCCCCTGTCCGGAAACTCCACGACGCGGGCTTTCAGCACAACTGCCTCTACCCCAGGCACCTGCTGGTACGGCGGACGGGAGACGACATCCGGGTGAAGATCATTGATCTTGAAAAAACCAAGCGGCGGCCTTTGGGGATTGAGCGACGCATCCGGGACCTGGAGTCGCTCCACCGCCGCACCGGCGGATGGTCGCGCACCGACCGGCTGCGGTTCCTCATGGCGTACGCGGGTTCGGACCGCCTGGATGAAAAGACCCGGCGCCTGTGCCGCCGGATCCTGAAACGCAACCGGAAAAAACGCGCATCGCAGGGCTCCCGAAATGACCCCACTCCCTGACAGCCCACATCTCCGTGCCGCCGGACGGAAGATTCCCGTGCCGTTCCGGGTCCGGATCCGGTCCGGCGACGGGGAGACGGAACTCGTCTGCAACCGGGTCCTGCGGGTCCTTCCGAAAAAGCGCCTGGTGTGCGCGGGCGCCTGGCGCGGCGGGGAGGCGGTGGCCAAGTTCTTTCTGGATCCCCGCGGCGGAAACCGGCACCGGGACCGTGAAGAACGGGGAGCCAACGCCCTGGCAAAGGCCGGCATCCCCACGCCCGAATGCCTGTTCACGGGAACGGTGGAGCCCGGCGGCATCCCGGTGCTGGGATTCCGCCGGCTTTCCCGGGCCACGGACCTCTCCACCGCCTGGGCCCGGGCCGCGGACAACGCGGAGCGGATCCGGATCCTTTCCCTGGCCGTCACGGCCATGGCCGATCTCCATGCAGCCGGGCTTGTGCACACCGATCCCCACCTGGAGAACTTCCTTATCCGGGGAGAGGACCTGTTCCTTATCGACGGGGAGGCGATCGTCCCGAAACGCCGGGAAAGGCCCCTCTCCGTGAACGCCGCGCTCAAAAACCTGGGGCTCCTGTTCGCCCAGGTTTATCCCGTCTTCGACGCCCTGGCGCCGGAGGTCTTCCGGGTCTACGTGGAAAAACGGGGATGGCCCGCCGAGAAACGGCTTTTCACGCGCCTTACCAAGGAAATCCATTCTCAGCGAAATACCCGGAAACAAAAGTATCTCCGAAAGACGCTCAGGGAATGTTCCGCGTTCGTCTGCAGGAGGACCCGGAACCGCTTCACGGTATGCGACCGGGACTTTGCCACCCCCGCCATGGCGGCCTTTCTGGCGGACCCCGACCCGGTGATGGCGCGGGGACGGATGCTGAAAAACGGGAACACCGCCACCGTGGTCCGGGTCACGGTGGACGGCCGGGATCTCGTGGTCAAGCGATACAACATCAAAAACCGGCGCCACGCCCTGAACAGGGCCTTTCGCGCCGGCCGGGCCCGTATCTCCTGGAAAAACGCCCACCGCCTGCGGATCCTCGGAATTCCGACCCCGAAACCGGTGGCCCTTGTGGAAAGGCGATGGGGACCCCTTCGGTCCGTGGCCTATTTTGTCACCGAATTCGTGGAAGGGACCAATGCCCGACGGATCTTTCACCGGGTCGGGGCCGATAAAACCGGGGATCTTGCGGCGGAATTCGGGTGTTTGTACCGGCGTCTCGCCCGGGCGCGGATCAGCCATGGCGACGCCAAGGCGACCAACTACATCCGGGCGGGGGAGGATCTCTTTATCGTGGACCTGGACGCCATGCGGGAGCACCGAAGCACGGCCGCTTTCCGGCGTGCCTTCCGCAAGGACCTGGACCGGTTCATGCGGAACTGGGCGGACCTGCCGGAGACCGGCAGGGCGTTTCGCAAGGAAATTGACAAGCTCCGCCCATAAAGTGTACCCTCATGCTGCATGGACAACACGGTTTCATAATTCTTAAAACCTGAATCTTGCATGAACAATCTTGAACCCATTTCAAATATCAAACGAATCCG
>CAZCVB010000335.1:0-2363 GCA_964501805.1 uncultured Desulfobacteraceae bacterium
GGAGGTCCCGGAAGACACCCGCGGAAAAATCCGGGATCGGCTGCTGGGGATCCTTTTCTCCCAGTCCTTTGACATCATCGACCGCGGCATCGGCACACGGGAAGACCTCAATTTCGGGTGTCAGATCGCCCTGGGTTTCCGCAAGGGCCCCTTCGACGTGATGCGGGACCTGGGAGAGGCCGAAGTGAACCGCATCATGGAGCGCTTCGAGGCGGAACGTCCCGGGTTCCCCCTCCCCGGGGCCGCGTTCTCCTTTTATCAGGATTTTCACCGGTTCCTGCTGGTGGACGACCGGGACGGCGTGCGCATCATCACCATCCGGAGGCCCCAGGCCATGAACGCCCTGAGCGACGAGATCACCAACGAGATCCTGTCCGTCCTGAAGGCGGGCGCGGACGATCCGGACGTGAGGGGATTCGTCATCACGGGATACGGCAACGCCGCCTTTTCGGCGGGCGCGGACATCGGGAAATTTCCCTCCCTTCTGGGAGACCACGATGCCGCGGTGCAGTTTGCAAAGGAATGCGCGCAGGTCCAGCTCTTCATGGACCAGCTTCGGAAACCCGTGGTCGCCGCCATCAACGGCCTGGCCTTCGGCGGGGGGCTGGAGGTGGCGATCCGGTGCCACAGCCTCGTGGCCACGAAAAACGCCCTGTTCCAGTTTCCCGAGATCACCCTGGGGATCCTCCCCGGCATCGGGGGCTGCGTCGTTCCCTACCGGAAATGGCCGGGCGGGGCGGCCCTGTTTCACGACATGGTCTGTCTGGCCCGTCCCGTCAAGGCGCAGGAGGCCCGTGATATCGGCATGGTCAGCCGTATCGCGGATGACTACGCCGCGCTCATCGAGGCGGCGGTGGCCGAGGTCGGAGACCTGGAGGGAAAAATCACCGGAATTCCGGAAGGAAAGGTGGACATCCCCGAGATCGTCATCCCGGATCCGCCCGTGGCCGGGAAGCAGCCGTTGAGCCGGGAGGCGGTGGACATCATCGCAAAGACGGTCAAGGCCGGCGCCGCGGCAGAGACCCTTTCGGAGGCCCTTGAGATCGGGTACCGGGGATTCGGGGAAATCGCCTGCACCGATGCGGCACGCGAGGGCATCTCCGCCTTCATGGAAAAACGGCGACCGGATTTCAAGAAATGATGGGCTCTCAAGAGGTCCGTCAACAGGTCGAGGGCCTGCCTGCGCGCGGCACGCGCAGGCAGGCGGGTATAAACCCCGATCTGGGGATAAGGGAAATGTCCCCATATCGCCGACCAAATCTTCAGGCAGCCGTCGGGCATCGTCCAATTCGCGCCCACCAATCCAGGAGGTAATCAGAAGTCGCGAGGTGGCGTCTATGGCCGTCCAGATCCAGGTTTGTCCGTACTTCCACTCAAAGTCCTCTTGGCTGCCAGAACATTTCTTTTTTTACAAAGGTCCATAACTCGTCGAGTTGTGTCTCGTGCAGTTCAAGCGAAGTTAACAGGCTTGAAAGCACGCGGGCACAGTGCTCACCTGCACGCAGGATCACCCGGTTGACGGTGCCCTTGTCGAGTCCGAGCAAACGTGCTGTGGCCCGGACACCAACGCCTTCGGCCGCATGATGGATGATCTGCCTGATCGTCTCTGCCGGCAGATGCAAACCGAACATCGCGCTGGCCCGGGTAGAGGCAAAGCGCTTGCCTCAAGTGCGGCAGCACAACAGATCTCGGTTTTTGTCCTTTCCGTACTTGCCGCGGACGGCGATGTTGCTCTGTCCTCGCAGGCCATAATCTTTGCATTGTTTGTTGGGACAGAAACATTTATCAAGTTCCCTCATGGCTTGCCTCCAGCATGGATTATTGAGTTGCACTGGGGCAGGCCTAATACAACCAGGATACAATATCAACTATATGGGGACACCACCGATTTCGGGGGGATGAGACCGTAATTGTCAAATAGTTTCGATTACAATCGAAACTATTTGACAATTCCTTCGATTCAAGTTAAAGCTATCTCCATGGAAACGACCTATTATCTCTTTAATCCCTGGTGGGGGGGGGAAGATTTTGAATCGGGTATCAACCGGCCGGACTACCTGAATCGCCTATCCGGTTTTATGAAAAGAAAACAAATCGAAGTGCTGGTCGGGAGCAGGCGCGTCGGAAAAACGACCCTCCTCAAACAGTTTATCAGACAACTCATGCATGAGGAGATCCCGGTTCAAAACATATTCTATCTGGCCCTTGACCACCCCATGTGTTCCAGCACTCCGATTTCAGGTCATCTCAAAAACATGAGAAAGATGTTTATGCACAATCGTGAAAAAAAACTCTTTCTCTTTTTGGATGAAGTCCAGGAAAGCCCTGACTGGGAAACGGAGCTTAAATCGCTCTATGACATG
>CAZCVB010000336.1:0-1070 GCA_964501805.1 uncultured Desulfobacteraceae bacterium
GCTCCTCCTTTATGAGAAGGTCCTGGAACACCTCCTGCGGATGCAGGTTCGCGGATCCCAGGGATTTGATCCCGCCTGGTGCTGCCAGAGTGCGCGCTACGACCGCACGGTCATGCGGCGGTACGAGTCCGATTATTTCCGGGACGCCTTTCTCCACGGGTACCTGGGTTTGAAGGCATCGTGGCCGGAACTGGAGGCGCCTTTCGACCACCTGGCCGCCACCGCGGCCCTGGCCGGGTGCCGGTTTTTCATGCACCGGGATTTTCAGTCGCGAAACATCATGGTCCGGAACGGGGAGATCGGGATCATCGACTGGCAGGGGGGACGCCTGGGTCCGCCGGGATACGACGTGGCCTCCCTGTACGTGGATCCCTATCCTCCGCTGCGGCCGGACCACCGGGAGGAGATCCCCCGGCGGTACCTGCGTCTGCTGAAGGCATGTGACAAGGACGCCGCGGCCGCTTTTGAGCGGTATTTCCCCTATCTTTCGGTACAGCGGACCCTCCAGATCCTCGGCGCCTTTTCCCATTTGACCCGGATGAAACGCAAACCCCGCTTCGAGGCGTATATCCTTCCCTCCCTGAGGAGGCTCCGGGACCTCCTGGAGCGGATCCACGATCCGGGGCTGCACGCGCTGAGAAATCTGGTGCGGGACCTTCCGCGGTAAAGAAAGATCTCGACACGACCGGCGGCACGATATAAAATTTTTTCCGGGCGGATAACCGCGCAAAGGAGCATCGATGGAGAAGAAAAGGGCTTTTGAACCGGGGGACATGGTCAGGACGTTCACGGGCCAGGCCGGCATGGTGATTCCCGGAGACCTGTATCCGAAGGTGCGGGCCGGGCTGAAGGAGAAGCGGCGGCCGGGCTATTATTTCGCCCCCGGCTGCTGTCAGCACCCCGATTATGTCATCCAGGTGCCGGTCCTGTTCGAAGACGGGACCTTTGACGTGATGCGGTCCATCAACATCCGGAAGGCGAAGGACCTTCCGGAGGAAACCAGGCGCCGGATCGAGGGGCTCCTGGCGCAGGTGGGTTGATCGAATCCGCCGTTCATCGCGGGGGAGGGA
>CAZCVB010000336.1:1170-2352 GCA_964501805.1 uncultured Desulfobacteraceae bacterium
GGAGGAGGAAGACATGGAGGAATGTATTTTCTGCAGGATCATCCGGGGAGAGATCCCCAGCTTCAAGGTCTACGAGGACGACCGGGTGTTCGCCTTTGAGGACATCAACCCCGTTTCCACGGGCCATACGCTGGTCGTCCCCAAACGCCACGCCCCGGACCTGTGGGAGATCCCCGCCGGGGACCTGACCGCCGTTCACCTGGCTTCCCAAAAGATCATGCGGGCCATGAAAACGGCCCTCAATCCCCTCGGAGTGGCGTGTGTCCAGCTGAACGGCCGGGGCGTGAACCAGGTGGTCATGCATTACCACCTGCACCTGATCCCGAGGTGTCCCGGGGAGCCGGAACTGCCGGTCAGCGAGTGGGAACTGAGGGAGGGCGATATGGACGCCATCCGGGAGACCGCGCAAAAGATCGCCGCGGCCGTCGGATGACCGACCGGGCGGGGAAAAGGCTATTCCAGCAATTCCACGTTCCAGTACAGGTATTCCCGCCAGGAGCTGGGGACCTCCCGGTACCCGATGGTGATCTTCAGGGCCGGGAGCCAGCGGGGCCGCGAAGGCCTTCGGATAAGCTTCATGCCGGCCTCGGCGGGGGTGCGGCCGCCTTTCCGGCGGTTGCACGCCATGCAGCAGGTCACGATGTTCTCCCACCGGGTCTTCCCGCCCCGGGACCTGGGAATCACGTGATCGTAGGTGAATTCCTCCACAGGGAACCGTTTTCCGCAATACTGGCAGCGGTAACGGTCTCTCGCGTAAATGTTCTGCCTGGAGAATTTGATCGGCGTTTTCGGCCGCTTCACCATCCTGAGAAGCCGGATCACGGAAGGCAATCGGAGGGTAAAACTGACCGAATGGATCTCCTTCCCGTATTCCTCAAGGACCTCGACCTTTTCCAGCAGGAGCAACGTGATGGCCCGTTTCCAGTTGATGACCTTGAGGGGTTCGTAAGTGATGTTCAAGAGTAACACCTGCTCCATGGCACCCTTCCCCTGTTGCGCGTTGTTTTCAGATGATTAGAAAATTCTTCCTTTTTCCTCCCCGTTAGACATCCTTTCCGGCACCCCGCAAAAACCACATCCCCGCGCCGGAGAGCGGCGGGACCGGTGCCGGTTGGGGGAAACTTAGCGCAAACGAACGAAAATGACAAGGATTATTGCGGCCCCCGCCCACGGAAGCCGCTT
>CAZCVB010000337.1:0-2328 GCA_964501805.1 uncultured Desulfobacteraceae bacterium
CAACCTTCCATCATTTCGTGGTATTTCAATACCCGGGGGGAAACCGCAAAGGCATACCGGGGCTATCGGGAAACCGTGAAAATATCCGCGGCCGCGGGGGTCAGGATCTCGCAGCCGTCTTCGGTGACCACCACCGTGTTCTCAATGCCCACTGCGCCCTCTCCCGGGAAAACCATCTTGGGCTCCAGGGCAAAGGTCATCCCCGCTTCAAGGGGATAGGCATGGCCCCGGGCGATGAACGGGAACTCATTGAGTTCCAGACCGACGCCGTGTCCCACGAACCGGGTCTGGAGCCCGGGAGGCCCCAAGTAATTGTCCCGGTATCCCATTTCCTCCGCCAGGGCCGTCCCCATGTCGAAAAGGACCTCGCAATCCGCGCCGGGCCGCGCCTCGGCCAGGATCGCGTCATGGATCCGCCGGCACGCCCGGTAGGCGTCCCTGAATTTCGGTTCCATCTCACCGATGGAGAACATGCGGGTTTCATCCGCCTGATACCCATGATAGCAAATCCCGAAATCCACCAGGATCGGTGCGCGGGCCTTCAGGAGATTGCGGCCCGCCCCCACCGGAAAGGCGGGTGACAGGCCGAGCCCCCCCATGGGAGAATCCGACTGACTCACGATCCCCCCGCAGGGCCCTGCCAGGATATGCCACGAGTAGGCCTCGTAATTGAGAGAACGGATCCTCAACAGGCCCTCGTGCCCGAGGCGTTTCGCCCATGCCTCCATGAGGCCGCCCAGCTCGATCTCGGTCATCCCCTCCCGCAGGGCCTCGCTCGCCCGAAGAAAGACCTCTTCCCCGATCTTTCCCGCGCGTTTCATGAGCCCGATCTCGAAGGCCGATTTGATCCGGCGGATCCCGCGGATGAGCGGGGCCGCGTCCACGAGGCGGGTACCCGGAAACAGGGCCCCGTATCTCCTGTACGCCTTTACCGGAAGGACATCCAGCTCCAGCCCCATGTTCCGGGGAAGCCCGCCCCCCATATCCCGCACGCGGCCGGGGATCTCCCGGAGGGAGGCGATTTCCGTGACCGCATGAATGGGAGATTCGATCCGGGCCCGCTCCGTCTCCCGGCGGATCATCAAGAGCGGGGGCCCTTCCAGGGGAATATACAGGACCCCGTCCTGGGCGGTTCCCGAGAAGTAATAGAGGTCCATCTTTTCAACCACCAGGACGGCTTCCGTCTCCTTTTCCGCCATGGCCGCCCTGAGTCTGGAGAGCCGCGTCTCGATCTCCCCGGCCGGGGTATAACAGAATCCGACCGCATCGCTCATACGCTTCAGTTCTGCCCGGACCCACTCCCGGTAATCCATCCGCTTCCCTTTCATTCATTGCGTGCCAGACGATTCCGGACACCGTATCAAAGAGCTTCCCGGGAAGTAAAGCCGCAAGTTTCGTCTCCCCCGGGCGCTCATTCCCGCATGCCGCGGATGCCGGTCAGCGCACGGAACCGCGCCTTCCCATACCGCTTCGACGGCACGAGGAGCCGCCGCCGCTCCTCGTTGTTCAGGAGGCGCATGGACCGGACCGCGGGTGGAGAAGGAACCGTCAGGAGGGTATCCTCGGTGAGTTCCCTCTGGATTCCCAGGCCGGCCGCGATACGGTTCCGGTGGCAGGCATCGCAGGGCCTCCCGGCCGGCGCGGTGGTATGGGGGACATACGGCATGTATGCCCACCCGCGGCCGCCGGTCCTCCGCACCGGGACGACACCATCCAGGGGGATGTTTCCCAGCCGGTCCACGTATGTCACCGCGTACTGGTACAGCGGGCGGAGGACCGCGTACCGGTTTCCGTCATCCTTTCCCAGGGGCATGAATTCCCACCGTCTGAAACGCCATCCCGTCAACCAGACGCCGGGCCGCTTCCCCCCCGATATCCAGTCCATTGACACGGGGTATTGCGGAAAACGGCGTTCCAGGGCGGATTCCAGGGCCGCCGTCAGACAGGGATCTCCCTGGATCGTCAGACGGCGCCACACCGCGGCATCCAGCCGGTCCCGCCGGATCACGCTCAGGCCGTAATCCTGGTAGGACCACTGGGCATGGCATGCGCTGCACCGCACCTTTGCGTGCCCCGTAACCCGGTGCGCCGCGCCGCGCCTTGAAAAGACCGGGAGCAAATGGTGCCGGCCCCCGTTTTTCGAGACAAATACGAAGACGTGCTTTTCTCCTTTGCCCCGGGAGAGGCCGGAAGGGGAACCTTTCGGCCGGGACGGCAGGATCTCCCGCCGAATCGCGGCCACCGAAGGATCGGGAATCGCACGTCCGAACCCACCGTGACAGGCCGCGCACGTCCGTTTGGGCACTTCCATTTCGTAGCTGTAGGCCC
>CAZCVB010000338.1:0-2322 GCA_964501805.1 uncultured Desulfobacteraceae bacterium
AAGGTGTGTCTCGAGCCCGGGAAACCTTATTTTCAGGGGGATGGCGGGAAATCCAGCCCCCGATCCCGCGTCCAGGAGCCGTCCGGTTTCCGGTAAATAGGACGCCGGGACAAGGGAGTCCAGGAGGAGTTCGCTGAGGATTCTCTTCCGGGACGAGAGGCCGGTGAGGTTTATTTTCCGGTTCCATTCCCACAGTTCGTTCAGAAAAAGGAGACAGGCATCGAGTTGTTTCCCGGAAAGAGGGATTCCGAGGCCGGCGCACCAGCCGCGGAGTCTCTCTTTTTCTTTCCGCCCGAAATCAGACAATCACCCGCCTCTCGATGATGGAAACGGCCTCCTCCGGCGTATCCACCACGGAGAAGATGTCCAGGTTTTCTTTCGAGATGGTGTGTTCTTTCAGGAGGGTCTTTTTGAACCAGTCGACGAGGCCGCCCCAGAAATCCGAATCCACGAGGATCACGGGGAACGGCTTGATCCGCTTGGTCTGGATCAGCGTCAATGCCTCGAAGAGCTCGTCAAGTGTCCCGAACCCGCCGGGCATGATGATATAGGCCACCGCGTACTTGACGAACATGACTTTCCGGATGAAGAAATATCTGAACGCAAGACGGATGTTGGCGTACTTGTTGGGGGCCTGTTCCTCGGGGAGCTGGATATGGAGCCCCACCGATTTGCCGCCGGCTTCGGCCGCGCCCCGGTTGGCCGCTTCCATGATGCCGGGGCCGCCGCCCGAGATGACGTTGAACCCGTTTTCCACCAGGAGACGCGCCATCTTGAGGGTCGTCCGGTAGACGGCACTCTGGGGCCTTGCGCGCGCGGATCCGAAGATGGTCACGGCCGGATGGGCCTCCGGCATCACTTCGAATCCTTCCACGAACTCGGCCATGAAACGGAACAGCCGCCAGGAATCGTTCAGGGTGAATTCGTCCACCACATACTGTTTTTCCGGCATTTTCCAGTGTCCTTTCCTTTTCAGGTTAACGGTGCATGGGCGCGGCGGGGAAACGCGGGGGCCGTGTGCCGGGGGCCTGTCCCGGGCGGCCGGGGCGGTCCGGAAGAGAATTTGATTGATTTTTGAAGTTTTGTTCTGTAATTTTCGGCCGCAGCATAGTAGACTTATAAATTTCCGCGATGACCGTGTCAAGCAGTAGGGATTATTATCGGACGGCCGGGCGGGGCTTGCCTGGAAGGGGCGCCGGCGGATGCCGGGAATGGATGAAACATGGATCTTCCACTGATCACCAGAGAGAATTATTTCTCCCGCATTGGGGAAGGGACGCGGCCCTGGCAGGAAGATTTTCTCGCCATGTACTCCAGCATCTGGCCCGGCGTGACCATGGATCCCGCCCTCATGACGGTCCCCATCGACGACCACGTGGTCCACAGGGGCGACGGTGTATTTGAAGTCATGCGGTGTATCCGCGGCAGCATATACCAGATGGAGAACCACCTCCGCCGTCTGGAGCGTTCGGCCGGGGCCGTTTCCCTGGCATTCCCCGAAGTGTATGACCATATCTCCGACATCATCAAGGAAGTGGTGGTCATGGCGGGGGAAAAGGACTGCCTCATAAAGATCATCGTGTCGAGGGGGCCGGGAGGATTCGGTATCGATCCCTTTGAATGCCCGGAAGCCCAGGTGTACGTGGTGGTGATCCGGTTTCATCCCCTGCCGGAGGAGTCCTATCAAAGAGGGGTCTCCCTGGTGACCAGCCGGATCCCCATCAAGCGGTCTTTTTTCGCCAACATCAAGTCATGCAATTACCTGCCCAACGTCCTGATGAAGCTGGACGCCGTTCAATCGGGGTGTCCGTATGCCGTGGGCCTGGACGAGGACGGGTATCTGGCGGAGGGCCCCACCGAAAACGTGGCCGTGCTGACATCGGACGGGGTCCTGAGATTCCCGGAATTTGAGCGGACCCTTTCGGGCACGACGGCCAGCCGGGTCTTCCATTTGGCCGGGAAACTGGTGAAGCAGGGGTTGATCCGGGATGTTGTCTTCTCCAGGATTCCGCCGGACGACGCCTACCGGGGAAAGGAGATGTTCCTGACCGGGACGTCCCTGAATATCCTGCCGGTTGTCACCTATGACGGAAAACCCGTGGGAGAGGGTGTGCCGGGGCCGGTCTATGCCCGGCTGTCTTCCCTCCTGTGGCGGGATATGACCGGGAACCGGGACCTGTTGACGCCGGTTCCATGGGGTTTGCGTGAGCCCGCCCGCTGAATTGTGCCCATCCGTGTGAATCCCGCACCGACGGGGTGGGCTGAGCGGGGAAGATCGGACGTGAAGAAGATGGGCCATTTAGGGATGTGCACCAAATTATT
>CAZCVB010000339.1:0-2320 GCA_964501805.1 uncultured Desulfobacteraceae bacterium
ACGAGGCGATTGGCCCATCAAGCTATCGCCTTGAGGCGATAGTAGTTGACTTTACAGCGGGACGGCCCGCCGCAGCAGCGCGGCGGGCCGTGCGTCGGTGCGGAATCCACGAAGGCTATTCGGCATAGGGGTACGGAAGGCGGATGAGCGCGGCATACGGCTCCACCAGCTTCCGGAAATCCCTCTGTGATTTCAACACTCTGGCGAAAAAGGCGTCCTTTCTGGCAAACCGGTCCAGTTCCTGTCTCCCGATGGTCTTGATCCTTGCGATCATCTCGGGGGAGAGCTTCGATACGTGGAGTCCCGGGTATTTCAGGAAAAAATTCATGGCCTCCGCGTCCTGTTTCATGGACAGGTTCATGGCATAGAAGGTGGAGAACTGGAGCGCCACCTTCACCTTTTCCTTGATGTCTGCGGGCAGCCTGTTCCACGATTTTTTGTTGACAAGGGTCTCCAGGGGGGCGCAGGGCTCGTGGATGCCGGGCACCTTCAGGTACTTGCAGATCTCCTGGAAGGCGAGCTTGCGGTCAATGGCCGGGGTGGCGAATTCCGCGGCGTCGATCACGCCCCTTTCCAGCGCGGGATAGACCTCGCCGCCGGCCAGGCTGACGACCCGGGCCCCCAGCCGTTCCAGGCACTTGCCCCATATGCCGACGGTCCTGAATTTGAGGCCCTTGAAGTCGGCCAGGCTGTTGATGGGCTTGCGGGACCAGCAGAAGTTTTCGGATCCCAGGATGCCGTAAGGCGGCAGGACCACGACCCCGTGCCCCTTGTACATCTCGTTCCACAGCTCCAGGCCCCCGCCGTTATAGATCCAGCTCAGCATCTCCTGCATCTGGAGCCCGTTGGGAAACGAATTTCCGAAAAGGACGGAGGCGGGAAATTTTCCGATCCACCACCCGGCCCATGTGCATCCCATGTCCAGGGTGCCGCCGCTCACGGCGTCGAACACCTCCTTGGAAGGCACGATGGCGCCCCCCGGGTGCATCTTGACCACCAGCCGGCCGTTGGTCAACTGCTTGATCACCTTGGCGAAATGTTCGGCCGGCGCGTAAAGTTGCGGCAGTCCGGCCGGATAGCTGGACTGGGCCCGCCAGACGATGGTCTTCTGCGCCGCCTCCGGGCGGGGACAGAAGACGAGAGACACCAGAAAGAGCGTCGCCGTTACGATGAAAAGCCCTCTTTTTTTCATGATATCCTCCTTTCCGTGTCCGGGGTCCCGGCGCCGGGCCGGAAACCCCGCTGATCACGTTTTTTCTGATCCGCACATGTCCAGGGCCGTCTGAACGATCCGTTCCACCGTGATGCCGAATTTTTCGTAGAGGACCTGGTAGGGCGCGGAGGCCCCGAAACGGTCGATCCCGATCATTGTGCCGCGTTCTCCCGTGTATCGTTCCCATCCCCGGGACACGCCGGCCTCCACCGCGATCCGGGCCGGGACATCCGGCGGAAGGACCTCGTTTCGGTAGGTCGCGGGCTGGCGGTCGAAGAGTTCCCACGAGGGCATGCTCACGATCCTCACGCCCGGCCCCGTTGCCTCGATCTCGCGGCCGGCCGCCACCGCCAGGGACACCTCGGAACCGGTGGCGATAAGGATGACCCCGGGATCCTTGCCGGGTGTGTCGTACAGGACATAGCCGCCCCTGGACAGCCCGTCGGCCGGGGCGAAGGCGTCCCGGTCCAGGACCGGCAGGGACTGGCGGGACAGGACAAGGGCCACCGGCCCCTCCTCCCATGAGAGGGCCGTGCGCCATGCCGCGGCCGTCTCGTTGGCATCCGAGGGGCGGATGACCAGCAGGTTGGGGATGGCCCGGAGCGAGGCCAGGTGTTCCACGGGCTGGTGGGTGGGGCCGTCTTCCCCCAGGCCGATGCTGTCGTTGGTGAAGATGTAGATCACCCTGAGGCCCATGAGGGCCGCCAGGCGGATGGCCGGCCGCATGTAATCGGAAAACACCAGGAAGGTGCCGCCGTAGGGAATGATCCCGCCATGGAGCGCCATACCGTTGAGCAGGGACGCCATGCCGTGTTCGCGCACGCCGAACCGGAGGTTCCGGCCGTCCGGGCGGTCCGCCTGGAAATCGGCCGCCCCCTTGATTTCCGTCTTGTTGGAAGGCGCCAGGTCCGCGGACCCCCCCAGGAGATTGGGGACGGCCGGGGCCACGGCGTTGATGACCGCGCCCGAGGCCGCGCGGGTGGCCATCCCTTTCGGGTCCGGGGGAAAAGACGGGATCTTCCGGTCCCATCCTTCCATCGGCGCCCCGGTCGTCCATCGCCGCCATTCCACGGCCTTCTCCGGAAATTCGGTCTCATAGGATTCGAG
>CAZCVB010000340.1:0-2317 GCA_964501805.1 uncultured Desulfobacteraceae bacterium
GGTTCAATGGCTTGGTATCCACCCGGGCGCGTCCCGGGGCGCCGGGGTGTTGGAGCCGCGCGCTGGCGGCATTGCCCTCCGGTTCCCTTGCATATTCGGCCAGTGCCGCGCCGTCGGCGATAAAACAGCTCAGGAATGAACAGGGGTCGTCCATGTTGTGCCGCCGCAGGTCTTCCTTTATCTTTTCATCATTGAGTCTCTTGGTAAACTGATCAAAGTCGATCATCAGGCGTTTCATGCCGCCCATGATGATGGTAAACCTGTTGGTGAACCATAACGTGCTTTCCGGAAAAACGGCCAAAAACCGCCTGATAATCCTTTTGTATTCCCATGGCAATAAACCGTGTATGGGAATCCACTGGCACATGATGCCGCCCGGGTTCAGTCTCTTCCGGCATAATTCATAAAATTCCCGGGTGTAAAGCATCCGGCTGTCGTTTGAACGGGGATGGGTGGAATCGGAAGCGATGATATCGTACCCGGTTCTGTTCCCTTCGAGATACTTCTTCCCCTCATCGATTACCAGTCTAACCCTTCTATCGGCCAGCACATACTGATTCTCCTTGAAAAAATAGAGATTGGCCTCAATCACGTCGGGGCAGACCTCCACCGCGTCTATCCGTTCCAGGGCATGCGTGGTCATCGCCCCGGCCGTTATTCCCGCGCCGAAACACAATACCAGCGCCCGCCGGGGCCGGGGATGAAACAGGCACGGTAAATGGGCCAGCAGATGGAATGCCTGAAGGCAACCGTAATCCGTAGGGACCTCGGGGATGTCGTTGATCCTTAACTCTTTATAAAAATTTTCACCCTGAAGCACCGTTATGGTGGCAAAAGCGCCCCTGTTGCGATATATCAGCTTCTCTCCGGCCATTTCCGATTTTACCGGGACTCCGTTGCATAAAGATCCGGACCGTTCGTTTCATCCTCGAGGGGAAAACGTCGGCGCATCTACGGGGATCCGGACACCGGCCGGAACCGCCGGCTACGGGGTCCGGACCATGAATCATCCTCCGCACATGGGCGGGAAAACATGCAGTACGTCATTCGGGCTCAACCGGCGCGTCCCGTCCGCACGGCGCCCGTTGACAAGCAGGACCCGGGCCTCCTCGCCGGGGATGTGGAGCATGTCCAGGACGTCATCCACGCGGACCCCGTCCGGCACCTCCCATTGATCCCCTTCCAGGCGCCGGTCCGAATCCGGCAGGTAATGACGCAAAGTTGAAAAGACTTTGACCTGTATGATCATTGGACAATGCCCCCTTCCCGTCCCCGGAACATGAGACTTTTCGATGAATACCCATCGGCATCCCGTGTGAATCCGTCCCGCTTATCGCAACGGACCGCCATAGGATTCTTCGATCATCTGAATCGGGTGAACCACCCGGTACGGCATTACCTGGGTGAACTGCATCCGGCAACTGAGGCAGTCCGTGACGATGACTTCCGGATCCATCGCTTTTATCCTGGCGATCAGCCTGCTTGCGATCCGGATGGAAGAGCTGAAAAACTCCTGTTTAAATCCCATGATCCCGCCGTTTCCGCAACAGAAATTCCCTTCCACGGTGCTCACGCTGGTGCCGGGAATCAGGTCCAGGAGGGACGCGTACGGCAGGCCGATTCTCTGTTCCCTCAAATGGCAGGGAGGATAATAAACGGCCCTTGCATGAACCGCCTCCAGCCGTAGGTCAAGCACTCCCTTCCCGGCGAGCATCATCAGGTATTCTCCCAGGTCATAGGTATTCCGCGCCACCAGGATTCTTTTTCCGGGGGATATTTCCGAAAAATATCCCTCGTCCTTGAGCATCACGCCGATGAGTTTCTCACGGACCATCATGAACGCGCCACGGGGGGGCACGGTTGCGCCCCGGCCCACGGGGATTTTTACGAATCCGTTTTTCAGCGGAACCTCCTCCCTGCATTCCGGAGAACGGTCCGCGCCGACCCGCAGTATCTTCTTCAGCATATATCCGCAGGTGGGACATGAGCAGACGATATCATATCCCTTTTCCACCGCTTCGGCCAGATGCGACACGTTGAACCGCGCAAGTGCAAGGGTCAGCTTTCTGTCCCCTTCAAGAAGGGAAGGCATGCCGCAACATCTCTGTTCCGGATAATAGACTTCCACCCCGTTTCTTTCAAGAACGTGAAGCGTCGCCTTCGCCACTTCGGGGAAAAAATACCGCGCGTTACAACCGGCGAAATAGGCTACTTTTCTCCGTGACCGAAATCTTGCTCCTTTCCTGTGACGTCCGAGCCATGCAGGAAAACTCTCTTCCGGGGGCTCCGGGATCCTCCGTTCCGGATGAATCCCGAC
>CAZCVB010000341.1:0-2314 GCA_964501805.1 uncultured Desulfobacteraceae bacterium
GTGCCCGGCCGGGGTCACTACCATAAGAGAATCCGTCCGAAAAATCAAAATCTAAATGAAGCCGGCCGGAAGCAGGGCCGAATACCGTATCCGTTTTTCGGAAGGGAATGCAGACGGTCCCTTTCAGGGGCCTTTCATGTCCCGATGTTCTCACGGCGCGAGGGGAACGGCGGCGGCCGTCGCCGTTACGGCCCTAAGCCGCCGGTTGGGCCGGGTTGAAAGACCGGGATCCGAGGCGGCTATCCTTTCGGCCGCGTCCCTGGCCGCCCGAAGGAGTTCCGGTTCCCTGAAGACCTCCTGGAAATCGAGTTCCCCCGCGCCCGCCTGGCGAAGCCCCGTCAGCAGGCCCGCCCCGCGCATTTCCAGGTCCCTGCGTGCGATCTTGAAGCCGTCATGGGTCTCCGCCAGGACCTTCAGGCGGGAAAGGGTCCCTCTCCGGCAGAACCTCAGGAGATGGGGTTCCCGGTAGCGGAACCAGAGGAGGGAGAGGGTCGCGGCCTCGTCCCGGATCACGATCCTGAAAAGCCCCCGGCCGTTCCGGGGGAACCGTTCCTCTCTTCTGGAGATCACCTGCCCCCGTACCCACGCGGCCTTTCCGTCCACGGTCCGATCGATGGGCAGGACGGAGGTCCGGTCTTCGTACCGGAGGGGGAGGAACAGGAGCAGGTCCAGCAGGGTATGGATGCCTCTCCCGGCCAGGGCCGCTGCCCGTTTCGGCCCGATGCCCCTGAGGACGGCAACGGACTGTAAGAGCGCCGGATCCGGAGGGAAACAGTTCCCGGTCGCCCGGTCGGAAGGATTGTTGTATGAACGGGGCACGTCAGTCTTTAGAGAAAGAGAAAAGATTTGACAACAAAAGCGGTTGATAATAATAAGGGTGCTTATGTTTAAGGCGCCCGGGACCATTCCATAACTGCCCTAAGGTTCTGGAAATATCAAGTTTTTTATGACATGCCGAGAATCCATCGTTCCGCTGGACGGTGAGGGCCGCCCCGTTTTGCGGCCTGTGGAAGGCGGTTTTGCCGGGCCGAGGGGCGTCATCCGGGCGTCCCGGAACAACCGGTTATCGGAGCAAGAGAAAAAGATGTCGGAAAAAGGCAGGTACGCCGAAGCGGGCGTTGATATCGATGCGGGCAACCGGCTGGTGGAGCTTTTGAAGCCGATCGTGAGCAAGACCTTCAAGTCGGGGGTCATCACGGACATCGGCGGGTTCGCCGGCCTGTTTTCCCTGAACCTGGAGCATACGCGGAATCCGGTCCTGGTGACGTCCACCGACGGCGTGGGCACCAAGCTGCGCATCGCCTTCATGATGGACAAGCACGATACCGTGGGGATCGACCTCGTGGCCATGAGCGTGAACGACATCATGGTCCAGGGGGCGAGCCCCCTTTTCTTCCTTGACTATATCTCCATGGGACGCCTGGACGTGAACAGGGCCGAGGAGATCGTGAAGGGTATTGCGGCCGGATGCCGGGAGGCGGGGTGTTCGCTGATCGGGGGCGAGACCGCCGAGATGCCGGGATTCTACGCCGACGGGGAATACGACCTCGCCGGATTCGTGGTGGGCATGGCGGACAACGAGGATCTCCTGGACGGTTCCGAGATCGCGGTAGGGCATCAGCTGATCGGCATCGGTTCCAGCGGCCTGCACAGCAACGGGTATTCCCTGGTACGGAAGATCTTTTTCGAGGACCTCAAGATGTCGGTGTCCGACTATGTGGAGGATTTCGGGAAGACCCTGGGAGAGGAACTCCTGACGCCTACCCGCATCTACGCGCGGACCATCAGTAACCTGAGACGGGATTTTCGCATTTACGGGATCACGCATATAACGGGAGGGGGACTGGTGGACAATCCGCCGCGGATCCTGCCCGGGGCGTGCAAGGTGGTCATCGACCGGTCGAGCTGGAGTGTTCCCCCCATCTTCACGTATCTCCGGAAGGCCGGCCGCATCCCGGACCGGGAGATGCTGAGGACCTTCAACAACGGGCTCGGGCTGATGATCGTGGTCAGCGAGGAAGAGGCCGATGAAATCCTCCTGAGACTCCAGGCGATGGGCGAGACCGCCTACCGTATCGGGGCCGTGGAGCCCCGCGGCGAAAACGAGGCGCCCGTGCAGTTCACGGGATCCGGGAACCCGTGCTGACGGACGAAAAGGGTGTTCCGGAAAGATGACAGGGACCGAAGGGAAATCGAAACCGTCCCCGCGGGGAAGGCGTTCCCCT
This sequence comes from uncultured Desulfobacteraceae bacterium, assembly GCA_964501805.1. GTDB lineage: Bacteria > Desulfobacterota > DSM-4660 > Desulfatiglandales > Desulfatiglandaceae > CAZCVB01. The sequence goes on from CAZCVB010000341.1 coordinate 2,226, forward strand.
GTCCTGGTCAGCGCCTGTCTCCTGGGGGTTCGTTGCCGGTATGACGGCGGGCACAGCCTGTGCCGCGCCGTGGCGGAATTCGCGGGACG
>CAZCVB010000342.1:0-2298 GCA_964501805.1 uncultured Desulfobacteraceae bacterium
TGCTGTTCCTGGTGGTGGAACGGCATACCGCCCCGCAGGTGGCCTGCCGCCTGGCGATCCGGGCGGGATCCGCCCTGGAGGATGCGGGAAAGACGGGCATCGCGCACCTCCTTGAGCACATGATGTTCAAGGGAACCAAGAATTTCGGGACCCTGGACGTGAAAAAGGACCTGGATCTCCAGAAGCGCATCGAGGCCGCCTACCAGGTGGTGCTTTCAGAGAAACGGAAGCGCCGGCCAGATGCGGCCCTGATCAAGCGGAAACTGGACGAAATGGCGCGTCTCCGGCTGGAGGTCCAGAAGATCTATGTGCCCCAGGCCTTTTCATCCCAGCTCGGGAGAAACGGGGCCGTGGGCGTCAATGCTTATACTACCAAGGACCAGACCCAGTTCATGGCCTCGGTGCCGTCCGACATGCTGGAGCAGTGGTTCTCCATTATCAGCGAGCAGCTGTTTGAGCCCTCCTGGCGGGAATTCTACGTGGAGAAGGCAGTGGTCCGGCGCGAGTGGGCCTACCGGTACGTCAATAAGCCGGAGGGCGCGGCCTGGCTCGATCTCTATGCCGCGGCGTACCAGGCCCATCCCTATCGGAACCCGACCATCGGCTGGGAGGCGGACATGGCGGATTTCAATACCCGGGACGCCATGGCCTTTCACAGGAGATTCTATAACCCGACGAACGCGGTCTGCGTCCTGGTGGGGGACCTTTCGCTGGAGGAGGCCCGGCGGCTGGCCCGGATTTACTTCCAGCGGTATCCCGCCGGAGAGCGGGCCCCGGAGCGGGTGACCGAAGAACCGGTTCAGCAGGGACCCAGGAGGTGCATCCACTACCTGAAAGGGGCCCGGACGCCCTTGGTGCGCATCGGGTTTCACGGCGCGCGGATGGGGACCCGGGATTTCTACGCCCTGGACGCCGTGACCATGCTCTTGAGCGCCGGCCGGAGCGCACGCCTGACCCGGGACGTCGTGGACCGCGGGCTGGCGGTGGAGGCATGGGCCGGGAACCCGGACAACCGCTATGGGGGCATGTTCGTCATGGGGGGGTCTCCTCTTGAACCGGATGTGCTGAAAAAGAAAGGCATCGGCCGGGAAGAGAAACGCCGGGCCTACCTTTCGGCCTGCGAGGAACTGGAGAAACTCCTCCTGGCCGAAGCGGAGAAATTCAAGACCGAAGCGGTTTCCATCCGCGAACTGGACCGGATCCGGAAACTCAACCGCCGGGATTTCCTGGAGCGGCTGCGCAGCAACGAAGACCTGGCCGGGACACTGGCCACCCTGGAGGTGCAGGCGGGATGGGAATACCTGGTGCATTACCTGGACCGGATCGACGCGGTGACCCCGGCGGACATCCGGCGGGCGGCAGAAAAATACATCCGCCGGGACCGCATGACCACCGTCTATGTCATCCCTGGCGGAAAACCGGAGCGCCCGCCGGAGGAGTACCGGGAGATCCGTTCCGTGAGCGGATCGGCCGCCGCCCGGGTGGCCCGGACGGACACCACCACCAACCATTCCGTTTATCCCACGCCGGAGGGGTGGAAGCATCCCCTCTCCTTTTCCCGGAAGCCGAACAAGATTTTCTATCCCCGGGCCCAGACCGCCGACGTGGAAGGCGCGAGGGTCTTCTACCTGCCGGACAGGGAACTCCCGCTCATCGATCTGACCCTGCTGGTCAGGGCCGGTTCGGTGGATGTCCCGGACGGGAAGGCCGGATTGTGCGGGCTCATCAACGGATCCCTGATCCGCGGAGGCGCCGGCGACCTGGACCCGTCCCGGCTGGCGCTGGCCCTGGATGAAAACGCGATCCACCTGTCGGTATCCTTCGGGAGGGAGATGGGATCCATCCGGCTGTCGGTGATGAAGGAGGACTGGGAAAAAGGGCTTCAGCTCCTGAAAGAGGTCCTGACGCGGCCGCGGTTCGACAAACAGGTGGTGGCCGTGGTCAAAAGGGAGATGCTGACCGGCCTCAGGCGTCAGGGCGGAAATGCGCGGGCCGTGGCGCGGCGGGAAGGGATGATCTGGCACTTCAGGGGGCATCCCTACGGCAGGGACCCGCTTACCGGGATCCGGACGATCCCGGGGATCACCCGAAAGGACCTCGGAGAATTCCTGAAGACCTACGTGGTGCCGTCCAACATGGTGGCCGCTGTCTCCGGGGACATCGGAAGGGACCGGGTCCTCTCCGGGCTTCAGGGACTCTTCCGGTCGCTGCCCGGGGGGAAGGCGCCCCCGCGGAACCTGGCCGATCCGCCGGATACGCCGCCGGTCCTGACCTTTATCAACAAGCCGGGGCAGCGGC
>CAZCVB010000343.1:0-2293 GCA_964501805.1 uncultured Desulfobacteraceae bacterium
AGGAATACAACAAGGCGATCCCGGCGGCCAAGGGAAATGCCGAGAAAACCATCCGGAGTGCGGAGGGATACGCCCTGGACCGCGTGAACCGGGCCGAAGGGGATGCCCAGAGATTTCTCTCCCAGTACACGGCATACGCCCAGGCAAAAGAGGTTACCCGCAGACGCCTGTATCTGGAGGCCATGCAGAAGATCTTTCCAATCATCGGTAATAAATTCGTGGTGGACGACGGCCTGAAAAACTTTCTTCCCCTTCTCGACATGGGGACATCGAAAGGAGGCCGAAAATGAAATCCAAGGTCCTGATTTTTCCCCTCATCATTCTCCTTTTCATTCTTTACCAGGGAATATACACCGTGGATGAGACGCAACAGGTGGTGGTCACCCAGTTCGGCAAGGCCGTGGGAAAAGCGAAGACCAAGGCCGGACTTTATTTCAAGATCCCCATCGTGCAACAGGCCAATTACTTCCCCAAGAACCTGCTGGAATGGGACGGGGATCCGGGCCAGGTGCCGACCCTTGACAAGACGTTCATCTGGGTGGACACCTTTGCGCGCTGGAAGATCATCGATCCCCTCAAATTTTTCCAGACCGTGAACAACGTCACCGGCGGAATGGCCCGCCTTGACGACATCATCGGCCCGGCGGTCCGTAACTTCATCAGCGCCTACCCCTTGATAGAGACGGTGAGGAACAGCAACCGCGAACTGGATACCTTTGAAGGGGCCATCACCCATATACAGGAAGATAAATCCCTGGGGGAGGTCCGGCTGGGGAGGGAAAAAATCACGGACGCCATTCGGGCTCAGGCCCAGCCGAAGCTGGAAAAGTTCGGCATCAAGCTCGTGGACGTCAAGATCAAACGGTTGAATTACGTGGAAGAGGTCCGGAAATCGGTCTACTCCCGGATGATCGCCGAACGAAAACAGATTGCCGAAAAGTTTCGCTCCGAGGGGAAGGGCGAGGCCCGGAAGATCGAAGGGAACATGGAGAAGGAACTGAAAAAGATCACCTCGGAGGCCTATAAAAAAGCGCAGGGGCTGAAGGGGAAGGCCGATGCCGAGGCCACCCTGATCTACGCCGCCGCATACAACAAGGACCCGGAGTTCTATTCCTTTCTGAAAACCCTGGAGGTCTATGCCCAGGCCATGGACAGCAAGAGCACACTGGTTCTTTCAACGGATTCGGAATTCCTGAAATACCTGAAGGGCATCCTGACGGAAACGGAAAGGGATGTTTCCGGCATTGCCACGGCCCGGCCCGGGGAACCGGCAGGCCCGGACGAGGCGGTGAAATGAGGCATTCCCCGCCGCCCCACATGCCGGCTTATCCGTTTTTTCCGGTCGGCGGCGGCCATTTCCGGCGTTGGCGGACGGATCCACCCTGCCGGGCAATCACCCAAATCCAGGAGATGCAACATGGTACGAACGGAAATCAACCTTTTTCTGAAAAACGCTCCCGGTGAACTCGGAAAACTGGCGACACTCCTGTCCGCGTCCGGCGTCAACATCGACGCGCTGACCATCCAGGACGCATCCGAATACGTGCAGGGGATCTTCAAGGCGAGGGGAAAGTCCCTCAACCGGGTGGCGCCGGCGGCGTGCTACGGGTCCATGCAGAAGGACACCGCGGATTACGCCCTGATCCGCCTCCTGGTGGAAGACACGGACAGGGCCATTGACCTGCTCTCCGGCGAGGGATACGTCTTTGACATCATCCCCGTAGTCGCCGTGGAAATCGAGAACCGGCCGGGCACCCTGGCCGAAATGGCCAAAAAGTTCGGGGAGGAAGGCATCAACATCAATTACGTCTACGGATCGGCCCTGCCGGACGGAAAAAAATCCCTGTTCATCTTCTGTCCCGAGGACATCGAGCTTGCGGCCAGGATCTTCAAGGATCTGCCGTGAGGCATTTTATTGGCCGAATACGCCGGCTTCGCGAAGGTCCGCTATTCTGAGCTGTATCCGCTCGGAACCCTGCCAGAATGACAGTTCCGGCGTAAAGATCATGTGAAGGGTCTTTCCTGAAAGGGGATGCCGCCCCCCCATCCCGAACCCGATGGCCTCGAATGTTTTTTCGTCCTGCCGCACCGTCAGCTTGAGATGACGTCCCCCCACCACGCGGGAGGCCAGGACCTTCAAAGACCGCGAAAAAAGCACGGGTTCGGGGTTTTTTTCTCCGAACGGTCCCAGGGCATTGATATCGCGGATCACACCGGAAGTCAGGTGGTCGAGCGTGATCTCGGCATCCACCTCGATAGAGGCCCAGGGCGGCACCACGGGACGATACATGGA